>NZ_JBSFBQ010000015.1:91663-172060 GCF_053593015.1 Streptomyces sp. NPDC002403
CACGGACGGTGGCGCCGCCACCACCGGTACGTCCGCGACGACCGGGACCGGCACGGGCACCATCCCCTGACCCGGCACTGAGCCGGCAGCGCCCCGGCCGTTCACGAGCGGAATCAGCCCGTGAACGCCTCGCACACCGTCTCGTACTCGCGCGTCCACCAGACCGCCAGGGCCGACACCGCAGGGAACTGCGGGTCGGCCCTTTGGTCGTGCAGGCAGTACCGCCAGCGCAGTATCCAGAAGTCGTTGAGCCGTTCCCACCACACCCGGTGCACCGCGGCGGCCAGTTCCGCCGCCCCCGCCCCGGCTGCCCGCCGGTAGGCCCGCGCGTACGCCCGTACCTTCTCCAGCTCCAGCTTCCCGGCCGGCAGCACGAAGAAGATCGCCGCGGCCCGCACCGCCTCCTCCGCCCGCGGCTGGATCCCCAGCCGGTCCCAGTCGAGGATCGCGACCGGGTCGCCGCCCCGGTACAGGACGTTCAGCGGGTGGAAGTCGCCGTGCACCCAGCCGGTGGCCGGGGCGCCGGGGGTGGGGGGTCTGCGGTCGGCGTGCTGTTCCAGCAGGGTGCGCCGCTCCAGGAGGCGGTGCTCGGCCAGCTCGTCGAAGGCGTCCCGGGGGCGGCGCCGGCGCGCGGCCGCCAGCAGGTCGTCGATCACCGCGAAGGTGTCGGCGGGGTCGGGGCTCCGGTACCCGGCGGACCCGACGGGGCGGTGCGCGAGCCCGGCGCCCGACCCCATGACCTGTTCCAACCCGGTGTGCACGGCCCCGAGCAGCGCCCCGAGCCGCTCCGACTGGGCGGTGCTGAGCTGGGCACCCGCCCGGTGCAGCCCGTCCACCCACGGGTGCAGGGCGTAGCACCGGCCGCCGATCTCGGTGACCGTGTCGCCCTCGGTGTCCTGCACGGGCGGGGCGACGGGCACGCCCAGCGACTGGAGCCGCTGGGTGGCGCGGTGCTGGCGGACGATCGTGGCGCGGTCGCCGGTGGAGTCGTCGAGGTGGTGCTTGAGGAAGTAGGAGCCGCGGGTGGTGGAGACGCGGTAGCCGTGGTTGAGCAGGCCCTTGGTGATGGGCTTGCAACTCAGGGGTTCACCGGCGTCCGGATAGCGGCGCAGCACCTCGTTCACCGGAGGCACGGGCGGCCGGGGCACGGACGGGAGGAGCACCTTGTCCACCGGGGACATGGGTGGGAGGAGCACCTTGTCCACCGGGGACACGGGCTGAGCGGGTACGGACGGGAACAGCACCTCGCCGGCCGACGGAACGGGCGGAAGGGTGACAAATGAGCGCGGCACTCACCAGATGTTAGATCACGCTGTGTTTCCGATCGGCTGACTTGCGTCGAAGCCCAGAGTGTGCACGGAGACGAAGTGCGGTTCGAGCCTGAGGTACGCCGGATCGAAGGGCTCGCCGTTCACCCGCGCGGGACCGTCGCCGAACAGTTCGCGCTGGCCGGGCGCCGGGTGCACGATCTCGGCGGTGCCGGTGAACTGCACGGCCCACAGATCGCCGTCGCCCCCCGGACCGGCGCCGCCCGGACCGGCGGTGCTGAAGTTGTCCGCGCCGTACGCCACGACCGTGCCGTCGCACGCGTTGTGGTACCCGAAACCGCTGTGCATCCGCAGGACCACGCGACCGTCGATCACGACGTGGCGGGCCACCGACAGAAACGGGAGGGCCCGCATGCTCGTCGCCAGCCGGCCGTACCGGACGCGGGCGAGCAGTTCGATCGCCTGGAGTTCCTCGGAGGACATGCCCTCCACTCTCCGTCACCCGGGAGGTCACAGAAAGAGGCCGCGGCCCCGGTTGCTCCGGGACCAAAGTCCCGAAGGCCGCCGGGGCACGCGGCCCCTTCGTCCCCGTTCCCGCGCCGTCCCGGTCGCCCGGGTGCGGCGCCTCAGCGCTTCTCCGCCTGCAGCCTGGCCACGTACGCGGCGGCCTGCGAGCGCCGTTCCATGCCCAGCTTGGAGAGCAGGCTGGAGACGTAGTTCTTGATCGTCTTCTCGGCGAGGTGCAGCCGCTCGCCGATCACCCGGTTCGTCAGCCCCTCGCCGATCAGGTCGAGGATCTTGCGCTCCTGCTCGGTGAGACCGGAGAGCTTGTCCTCGTCCCGGCCCTTCTTGCCGTCGCGCAGCCGCTCCAGCACCCGGGCGGTTGCCACCGGGTCCAGCAGCGACTTCCCGGCCGCCACGTCGCGTACCGCGCTCAGCAGTTCGTTGCCCCGGATCGCCTTCAGTACATAACCGGACGCACCGGCCATGATCGCGTCGAAGAGCGCCTCGTCGTCGGCGTACGAGGTGAGCATCAGGCATTTGATGTTCTCGTCCCCCGAGCGGACCTCCCGGCAGACCTCCACCCCGCTCCCGTCGGGCAGCCGTACGTCGAGCACCGCCACATCGGGCCGGGTCGCGGGGATGCGGACCAGGGCGTCCGCCGCGGTGCCGGCCTCGCCGACGACCTCGATGTCGTCCTCGGACGAGAGCAATTCATGGACTCCGCGTCGGACGACTTCGTGGTCGTCCAGCAGAAAAACGGTGATTTTTCCTTGTTCGCGCACAAAACGCAGTCTCACACACTCGCCTCTTCCCTGCCGCCGAACGGCGGGATAACGTGCCGTTGTTCCGGCAGCCTGCGAGGCTGTTACCAGTGCTGTGACCAGCGAGAGTTCCCGACTTTTTCGATTTACTTGGAAATCCAAGCAAAATCGCAGGTCAGATAGGGTTTCGCAGTTATGCGGCGTACTGGGTAACGTGCTTTTGGCAGGACGCTCGCCGGGGCACCTGTCACGCCTGTTCCCGGACCGAGCGGCACCCACCCCGTGCACGGGTACGGACACAGGCGAGCCGCACTGGCTTCCCGGCAGACCCCGGGGGCCGGACCGACGGAGGAGCACGCACGTGACCGTGGAGAGCACTGCCGCGCGCAAACCGCGACGCAGCAGCAAGCGGACCAGCGCCGTGAAAACGACCGCGAAGACGTCCGCGAAGACGCCACAGAGTTCCGAGCCCGAGCTCGTACAGCTGCTGACGCCCGAGGGCGAGCGCGTGGAGCATCCGGACTATTCGATCGACCTGACCGCGGACGAGCTGCGCGGTCTGTACCGGGACATGGTCCTGACCCGCCGCTTCGACGCCGAGGCCACCGCCCTGCAGCGCCAGGGCGAGCTGGGCCTGTGGGCGTCGCTGCTCGGCCAGGAGGCCGCCCAGATCGGCTCCGGCCGGGCCCTGCGCGACGACGACTACGTCTTCCCGACGTACCGCGAGCACGGCGTCGCCTGGTGCCGGGGGGTCGACCCGACCAATCTGCTCGGAATGTTCCGCGGCGTGAACCACGGCGGCTGGGACCCGAACAGCAACAACTTCCACCTGTACACGATCGTCATCGGCTCGCAGACCCTGCACGCCACCGGCTACGCCATGGGCGTCGCCAAGGACGGCGCGGACTCGGCCGTGATCGCGTACTTCGGCGACGGCGCCTCCAGCCAGGGAGACGTCGCCGAGTCCTTCACCTTCTCCGCGGTCTACAACGCCCCGGTCGTCTTCTTCTGCCAGAACAACCAGTGGGCGATCTCCGAGCCGACCGAGAAGCAGACCCGCGTCCCGCTCTACCAGCGCGCGCAGGGCTTCGGCTTCCCCGGTGTCCGGGTCGACGGCAACGACGTACTCGCCTGCCTGGCCGTCACCAGATCGGCGCTGGAGCGGGCCCGCCGGGGCGAAGGGCCCACCCTCGTGGAGGCGTTCACCTACCGGATGGGCGCGCACACCACCTCCGACGACCCGACGAAGTACCGGGCGGACGAGGAGCGGGCCTCCTGGGAGGCCAAGGACCCGATCCAGCGGCTGCGCGCCTACCTGGAGAAGGAGGGCGCCGCCGACGAGGCGTTCTTCACCGCGCTGGACGAGGAGAGCGAGGCCCTCGGCAAGCGGGTGCGCGAGGCGGTACGGGCGATGCCCGACCCCGACCCGATCGCGATCTTCGACAACGTCTACGCCGACGGGAACCCGCTCGTCGACGAGGAGCGCGCCCAGTTCGCCGCCTACCAGGCATCGTTCGCAGACACCGCCGAGGAGAGCAAGTAGCCATGGCCATGGAAAAGATGTCCATTGCGAAGGCTCTCAACGAGTCGCTGCGCAAGGCCCTCGACACCGACCCCAAGGTCCTCATCATGGGTGAGGACGTCGGCAAGCTCGGCGGCGTCTTCCGGATCACCGACGGGCTCCAGAAGGACTTCGGCGAGGACCGGGTGATCGACACCCCGCTCGCCGAGTCCGGCATCGTCGGCACGGCGATCGGCCTGGCCCTGCGCGGCTACCGGCCCGTCGTGGAGATCCAGTTCGACGGCTTCGTCTTCCCCGCGTATGACCAGATCGTCACGCAGCTCGCCAAGATGCACGCCCGCGCGCTCGGCAAGATCAAGCTGCCGGTCGTCATCCGGATCCCGTATGGCGGCGGCATCGGCGCCGTCGAGCACCACAGCGAGTCGCCCGAGGCGCTGTTCGCGCACGTCGCGGGGTTGAAGGTGGTCTCTCCGTCGAACGCGAGCGACGCCTACTGGATGATGCAGCAGGCCGTCCAGAGCGACGACCCGGTCATCTTCTTCGAGCCGAAGCGCCGCTACTGGGACAAGGGCGAGGTCGAGACCGACTCCATCCCCGGCCCCCTGCACAAGGCCTCGGTGGCCCGGACCGGCACCGACCTCACCCTCGTCGCGTACGGCCCGATGGTGAAGGTCTGCCTGGAGGCCGCCGCGGCCGCCGAGGAGGAGGGCAAGTCGATCGAGGTCCTGGACCTGCGCTCGATGTCCCCGATCGACTTCGATGCCATCCAGGCCTCGGTCGAGAAGACCGGCCGGCTCGTCGTCGTCCACGAGGCGCCGGTGTTCTACGGCTCCGGGGCCGAGATCGCCGCCCGGATCACCGAGCGCTGCTTCTACCACCTGGAAGCACCGGTGCTGAGGGTCGGCGGCTACCACGCCCCGTACCCGCCGGCGCGGCTCGAGGACGAGTACCTGCCGGGTCTCGACCGTGTGCTCGACGCCGTCGACCGCTCGCTGGCGTACTGAGGACTGGGACGTGACAACGATGACCGACACTTCCAACGCTGCTCGCTTCCGTGAGTTCAAGATGCCCGACGTGGGCGAGGGACTCACCGAGGCCGAGATCCTCAAGTGGTACGTCCAGCCCGGCGACACCGTCACCGACGGCCAGGTCGTCTGCGAGGTCGAGACGGCGAAGGCGGCCGTGGAGCTGCCGATCCCGTTCGACGGGGTGGTGCACGAGCTGCGCTTCCCCGAGGGCACGACCGTCGACGTCGGCCAGGTGATCATCGCGGTGGACGTGGCACCGGGCAGCGGTGACGCGGCCCCGGCGCCGGCCGCGGAACCGGAACCCTCGGAGCCGGAGGCCCCCAAGGGTCGTCAGCCGGTGCTGGTCGGGTACGGCGTCTCCGAGAGCTCGACCAAGCGGCGTGCCCGCAAGGGTGCGGCCGCTTCCGTGCCGGCCGCCGCGGCGGCGATCCAGGGCGAGATGAACGGCCACGCCACCGTGGTCCCGGAGAGCCGGCCGCTGGCCAAGCCGCCGGTCCGCAAGCTGGCCAAGGACCTGGGCATCGACCTGGCGACGGTCGTCCCGACCGGTGAGGGCGGGATCATCACCCGCGAGGACGTGCGCGCGGCCGCCTCGCCCGTACCGGCACAGGCCCCGGCGCCCGTCGTGGCGGAAGCCGCTCCCGCCACCGAGGCCCCGGCTCCGGCCGTGGTCACCACGGTGGGCGCCCGCGAGACCCGCATCCCGGTCAAGGGCGTACGGAAGGCCATCGCCCAGGCGATGGTCGGCAGCGCCTTCACGGCCCCGCATGTCACCGAGTTCGTCACCGTCGACGTGACGCGCACGATGAAGCTGGTGGCGGAGCTCAAGGAGGACAAGGACATGGCGGGGGTGCGGGTCAACCCGCTCCTGATCATCGCCAAGGCCCTCCTGGTCGCGATCAAGCGGAACCCGGGCGTCAACGCCGCCTGGGACGAGGCGAACCAGGAGATCGTGCAGAAGCACTACGTCAACCTGGGCATCGCGGCCGCGACCCCGCGCGGACTGATCGTCCCGAACATCAAGGACGCGCACGAGCAGACGCTCCCGCAGCTGGCCGCGTCCCTGGGCGAGCTGGTCTCCACGGCCCGCGAGGGCCGGACCTCCCCCGCCGCGATGGCGGGCGGCACGGTGACCATCACCAACGTCGGCGTCTTCGGCGTCGACACGGGCACGCCGATCCTGAACCCGGGCGAGTCCGCGATCCTCGCGGTCGGTGCGATCAAGCTCCAGCCGTGGGTCCACAAGGGCAAGGTGAAGCCCCGTCAGGTCACCACGCTGGCCCTGTCGTTCGACCACCGCCTGGTCGACGGCGAGCTCGGCTCCAAGGTCCTGGCGGACGTCGCCGCGATCCTGGAGCAGCCGAAGCGGCTGATCACCTGGGCGTAGCTGTACGAGATGGGCCCGCGCGAACCCCGCGCGGGCCCATCGGCATGTCCGGCCCCTGCCGCACGGCGAGCTCGGCGAACACGGTCTTCCCGACGGTGCGCGGCTCGACACCCCAGTGGTCCGCGATCCGCGCGACGATCAGGAGCCCCCGCCCGTAGCACTCTTCATCCCCGACCTCGCGCAGACCGGGCAGCCGTTCGCCGCGCGCGTCGCTCACCGCGATACGGAGCGTGGTCGCGGTGAGCGTGAGGTGGACGCGGAAGAGGCGGTCCTCGATGGCGCCGTGCAGCAGTGCGTTGGTCGCCAACTCGCTGACCAGGAGCGACGCGTCGCCGGCCAGGCCGGGATACCCCCACTCCCGCACGAGCCGCGCGGTGCGGCGCCGGGAGAAGGAGACGCTGCGGGCGGTGGGGGTGAAGTCGAGCCGGTCCTCGCGGAGGACGGGGGCGGGGGGTTTCTCCTGGGCTGAGGTCATGGTCGCGTACCTCTCGGTGAGGGGGCGGTGGCGATGCCGCGCCTGCGGGGCGCCGGTTCCGGCGCGGGGCAGGGTGGTGCACTTCCGCCGGTGTCGGCTCCGCTGTGCGAGCGGCTGTGCGCCGAACGTAGCGATTCGAGGTGTGCCACACAACATCTCGGAGATAATTATCCCCAGGGTGATTGTGAGCTGCCGCCCGCCAGTTGGAGACTGTTTCCGACAACAGGAGGTGTCGAGCTGTGGCGAAGCCGCGCGCAGACATGGGGAACCGTGTGTCCACGGTCCTTGCACGTCAATTGGGCAGTCAGCTGCTGAGCTTCAGAGAAGCCGCCGGACTGAACCAGACGCAGGCCGCGCAGGCACTCAGTGCTCAGGCGTCCAAGATCGCCAAGATGGAACATGGCTGGGTTCCGTTCCGGGACCCGGACGTCGTGGCGCTCTGCGCGGCGTACGGAGTCGACAGTCCGGACACGGTGCATGCTCTGCTTCGGCTGGCCAAGCTGGACCGGGAACGGCGGAGGGCAAAGGGCTGGTGGGTCACCTCCCTGACGCAGGGAAGCCTGCGCGAGTACATCGCCATGGAGGATGTGGCGCTCAGGCTGCGTACATGGCAACTCGCTCTGATCCCGGGCTTGTTTCAGACACCCGAGTACATGAGGGCCCTCTCGGTCGCGGCCGTCTCGCCCGACCGGATCGACGAGGTCGAGCGTCTGGTCGACGTGCGAGTACGCCGCCAGCGGCGCCTGCATGGCGACAACCCGCTACGAGTTCACGCGGTGATCTGGGAGGCGGCACTGCGACAGATGATTGGCGGCCCGCAGGTCATGCGGCAACAGCTTGAGCATCTGCGCTCCCTGGCCGAGATGCCCAATATCAACGTGCAGGTGCTTCCGTTCAGGGCGGGGGTGCACTCGTGCGGCGGCGGGCCCTTCAACATCCTGTCGTTTGTCGAGTCCGGCGCTCTGGACGTGGTGCACATGGACGGACTGCGGTCCACCAACTGGGTCGAAGGGGTCGAAGAGAGCGCCGCCTACACTGAGTTGTTCGCGCGCACCTGTGCCATGAGCCTGTCACCGTACGACTCGCTGCGGGCCATGGAGAGCATTGCCAAGGGGATGAACGAGTGACCGAGTTCCGCTTCAGGAAGTCCAGCTACAGCGAGCCGAACGGCGAGTGCGTCGAAGTGGCCCGCAACATCCCCCACACCGTCGCCGTCCGCGACTCCAAGCAGCTCGACGGCCCCGTCATCGTCCTCGGCCGCGCCGCCTGGGACGCCTTCCGGGCCGGGCTGGTCCGGGCGGACTGACCCGGCCCGTCCATCTACGCAACCGCGCGTACAAGCAGCGTCCCGATGTGACCCGGACAGGGGGCGTCCAGGACCCACGCGTCGGCCGTGGCGAACCCGGCGCGGGTGAGCAGACGCTCCCACACGGCGGGGAGGTAGCTGTAGCGGTAGGTGAACATCGCCCTGCCCGCGAAGCCGCCCTTGTACATGCCCTGCGGTCCGTACGCGCCGGGGATGGCCGGTGGCTGCGAGAAGACGAAGACCCCTCCAGGGGTGAGCCGTCGGCGGATGAGCGGGAAGAGGCGGCCCGGGTCGGTGAACCAGGCTGCTCCGAAGATGGAGTAGACGGCGTCGTACGTGTCCCCGACCTCGCTCAGGTGGTCCAGGACCTCCGCGCACACGAACTCCGCGCCGCTGTCGCGCCATCTCGCGGAGGTCTTCTCGACCATGGCCGGGGACAAGTCGACCCCTCGGGCGGCAATACCCAGCTGAGCGAGGTGGGCGAGAGCGCGCCCGGTGCCGCAGCCGATCTCCAGCACGGAATGCGGGCTGCCGAGCAATTCTGGGCCGGGCCCGTGACCGGCGTACTGGGTCCAGCAGAAGACCGGCTCCAGGCCGTCCTTGAAGGCGGAAGCGGCGTAGGCGTCCCAGAGTTCGGTCTCGGCGGCGATGTCGTGTTGCGCGGGCAAGTTGATTCCTCTCCGAACAGGCCGGCCCCTGTCCTTCGGGGAGCCGAGGGCAGGGGCCGGCGCAGGATCGTTCAGTGGCTGTCGGGGACCTTGTCGTCGCACGGGGAGCAGTCCGTGCCGTCGATCGCCCACAATTCCTCGTCGATATCGAAGCCGACGGACTTCAGGAAGTCCGCCGTGCGCAGACACAGGCCGTCGCGGCGCCGCGCGATGAACGGGGCGTGGTGCTTGTACCGGCCTTCGTTGTACGCGTCGCAGAGGGCCCACCACACGGGCGTGTCGAGGATCAGCTGGTGGACGCCGATGTCGACGAGTTTGCCGACCCCGAGGTGGACCTCGGGATGTTCCATGCATCCGATGGTGTAGATGACAGCGTTGCCGAGGATCCGTTCGGCCATGTCACGGACCATTGTGTGATCGCGCAACAGCAGGGCGATCTCGCGGTCCCAGAGTGTCATTCCGTTGCCCAGCACGTTCATCGTCAGGTGCCCGACGTGCGACTGTGCGGCGTTGAGGAGCTCCTTCGGGTCACGCGTGCGCGTGTGGGTACGGGCAAGCGGGTCGAGTGCGACGGTCATGGACTACTCCTTCGGAGACAGGCTGTGCCGTATCGATTCGCGCCCGCCCCGCTTTGGGAAGCGCGGGACAGGAGCTGCGGACTCCGAGCGCGACGGTAAGGAGGGGAAGCCCTGGAACACCACAGAAGTTGCGCGAAGTTGCGCCTCCTGTGGGCGGAGTTGCTTGAGGTTGCTGATTCAGGCTCACGCAGCCCGAGGCGTGAGACTTCGTCCCTGTGGAAGCCTGAGGGACCAGTTTCCGAGGAAGGATGTGATCATGACCCGGCGGCTGCGTTTCACCGGCACGGGCAGCGGCGTCAACGGATGCCCGTCCATTCACGAAGACCTCGATACCGGAGAGGTGATCGTGCACGGCCCCGCGCTCACCGACCCGGACGACATCGCACAGCTCCGCCACCTGAGCGAAGGCGAGGTACCCATCGTGGTGCCTCGTGAGCTTCTGGTCGACTTCGCCCCCAGGGAGGTCACCCGCAAGCGGAACATCATTGGGCTGGAAGAGTTCGACCGGCTCTTCACCCAGTTCAAGCACACGGCATGGCGCCTGGAGACTCGCCGCCGGTACGCGTCCGACGAACTCACCGACGCCTATGCCCAGTTCGTATCGGGCCATCCGGTCAACTGGGAGGGGACCGACACCGAGTGGTGCGCGGAGCGCCGCGAGCAGGTCGCACTCGGCAAGCGGTTCGAGCGTGTGCGCGTTACCGACGATCCCCCCACGGTCGGCCAGCTCTACCTGCTCGACAACGCGCGTCGCAACAGTGCCGTCGGCGAGACGATTCTCAACCTCCGGCGCGCTGATGCCGACCTTGTCGGGCTGCCCGACGAAGACTTCTGGATCTTCGACTCCCGGCTGGTCGCCCTGCTCAACTTCGACGCTGCCGACAACCTGGTCGACGTCGAGCTGATCACGGAACCTGCGGCGGTGCTGAGCTACGCAATGGTGCGTGACGCCGCGATGCACCATGCTGTCCCGTACGACGCGTTCGCGGCAGGTCGGGCCGCGCAGAGAGGCTGAGGCAGGCGCGTACCGGTGAGCACGGACTACCAGCAGGCACGAGAAGCACTCGGGGTACGGTTGCGCGAGCTCCGGCTCTCGGCTGTCGGCGGCAGGCTCACCGGTATGGAGCTCGCAGAACGGTGTGGGTGGAACAAGTCCAAGGTCAGCAGGCTGGAGAACGGCAGACAGACTCCTACGTCCGACGACCTGCGCAGGTGGGCGGATGAGACCGGTGGGCCTGAGAGCTACGACGAACTGCTCGCGCGCCTACGCGGCTTCGAGTCGCACATACGCTCCTGGCGGCGGCAGTTGGCCTCGGGGCACAGGGCGGTCCAGGACACCCACCTGAGGGCTCATGCCGGTTCCTCCGTCTTCCGTGGCTGGGAGTCCTCCATGGTTTTCGGGATTCTCCAGACCCCGGACTATGCCCGGTCGGTCTTCACGAGATACACGGAATTGCAGCGATCGCCGTCCGACACGGAGGAGGCGGTACGGTCCCGCATGAAGCGGCAGGAGGCGCTGTACGACTCCTCGAAGCACTTCCACCTCGTCCTGTGGGAGGCCGCCCTTCACGCGTTGATCTGCCCGCCGTCGGTGCTGGCCGCTCAGCTCGATCGCCTCGTAGGGGCCATCGGGCTGGACACGGTGGAGCTGGGGATCGTTCCGTTGTCTGCTTCGCTCAGGATTCCCCCTGCCACCGCATTCTGGATTTACGGCGACCGACAGGTCATCGTCGAGAACTGGCATGCGGAGTTGTGGATCGACGACGAGACGAGCGTCAGCACATATCTGCGTACCTGGGAGACGTTGAGGAAATCCGCTGTGTACGGTGCCGACGCGCAGAACCTCATCAGCGCGGTACGGCGGACCCTCTCGCCCCGGTCTTGATCGCCGATCCCGCCGCCTGGGACGCCTTCCGGGCCGGGCTGGTCCGGTCGTCGGACTGACCCGGCCCGGCCGGCCGGCGCCTGTCGCGAAGGTCGCTGTCCACTGGCCTTCGGGCTGTGTTTCCATGCCGCAGTGAAGAGCGAGAGCGTGTCCGGCGCGGGTGTACCCCCGAGTGTCCGACAGCGGACCGATCGCGAGCTCGGTGACTGTGCGCGGGTACTGGCAGAGGTCCATGAGCACGACGGCTATCCGGTGAACTGGCCCGACTCCCCGGGCGCATGGCTCACACCGCCATCGCTCATCGCCTCATGGGTGGCGGAACTGGACGGCCGCGTGGCCGGTCATATCGGCTTGTCCCGGAGCGGCACGGGAGACGCGGCTCCCGTGCTGTGGAGCGCTCGCGCAGGGCTGAGCATCGACGCGACCGCCGTGGTCAACCGACTGTTCGTCGCCCCGTGGGCCCGCGGCCACGGGATCGGTGCGCTGCTGATGGGGCAGGCTGTCGCAGAAGCGCGGGATCGCGGCCTGCATCCGGTGCTCGACGTGCTGGCTTCGGACACTGCGGCAGCAGCTCTGTACGAGCGGCTCGGCTGGCAGCTGCTGGCCACGGTCGAACAGCAGTGGAGCCTGGAGCAGAAGGTGACCGTCCGGTGTTATGCGGCGGCGACCCGGTCAGCCGCGACCTCTTGTCGGACACCGTTGTTACGTTGACGCGAGGATCTCGCTCCGACCTCTGGAGACGGCGCATGCACGACGAACGGCTCGTCGAGTTCTCCCGCGAGCGGCTGGACGGCCGTCCGATACCCGACGACCTGCGCGTGCTGCTGGTGGCGCAGTGGGAAGGACGCACCGACTTCACCCGCCTCCTCGACCTCGACTTCTTCGAGACGGGAGAGGTCCACCCGCTCCTGGACACCAGCTATCTGAGCGAAAAGGAACTCGCGGACCCGGAGATGCAGGCCGTCAACGCCGCAGCCACGGAGATGGCCGAGTACGTCAAGCTCGTGGCGAAGGGCGGAAAAGGGTGGATCGGCTACTGGCTGCACCCTGACGAACCTGCGGATCGTGCCTGGCACCTCATCGAGCTGGACACCGAGTTCACCTTCTGGGGCCTGGCCGGCCTCACCCTGACCGAGGGGGTCGCCGCCGAGCGGGCGCACTACCAGGACGAGCCCGACGAGCGGATCGCGTTCACACAGCTGGCCGCCGAACTCGCCGGACTCGGCCTACCGCTGAGCACCCAGGACCACGACGCCCTCGATGACACCGAGTACACGGTGGACCCGGAGGAACTCATGGAGGAGCTGACCGAAGCCGAACGCGAGAAGCGCGGTCTTCGCTGAGCGGCGAGACACCGACGCCCGTCTGGAAGGGCGCTCGGAATCCCGTGCCCAAAAATAGGAACTGGCTGGCGAGGGCCCGCTGTTAGGGTGGCCGAATGGCATCGGTGAGGAAGATCCAGATCACTTTCGACTGCGCGGACCCCGAGCGCGTCGCTCGATTCTGGTGCGAGGTGCTGGGGTACGTCGCACCGCCGCCTCCGGAGGGGTTCGACTCCTGGGACGCCTACAACGACTCGCTGCCGCCCGAGGAGCGGGGGGCTTGGTTCGCGTGCTCCGATCCCACGGGCGAGGGCCCGCGCCTGTACTTCCAACGCGTTCCCGAAGGGAAGGTCGCCAAGAACCGGGTGCACATCGACGTGCGGGCCGGCACCGGGCTCGTGGGTGCGGAGCGGCTGGCCGTGCTGGAGGCCGAACGCGATCGGCTGGTGGCGCTCGGTGCGGTGTGCACGAAGGTGCTGTACGCCGACGAGGACAACGAGTCCTGCATCAACATGCAGGACGTCGAGGGCAACGAGTTCTGCCTCGACTGAGCACTCTCCGGTACGGCGAGAGGGGGCCCGCGCGGTGCGGGCCCCCTCTGTGCGTGCTTGCCGGGCGGGCTACTTCTTGAAGGAGTAGTCCATGATCTTCTTCATGTCCGCCGAGCGGTTGGTCGCGTTGGTGGAGGCGAGCACCGTGCCGACGATCGTCTTGCTGCCGCGGGTCGCGGCGAAGACCAGGCAGTACTTGGCCGTCGGGCCGGAGCCGGTCTTGATGCCGATGGCGCCGCTGTAGCTGCTGAGCATGGTGTTGGTGTTGGACCACGACATGTAGCGGTAGCCGCCGGACTTCGTGGTGACCTTCTGCTTGGTCGACTTGGTCTTGACGACCGTGCGGAAGGTGGAGCTCTTCATCGCGCTGCTGGCGAGCTTCGTCAGGTCGCGCGGTGTCGAGTAGTTCGAGCCGTTCCCTATGCCGTCGAACGAGTCGAAGTGGGTGTTCTTCAGGCCGAGGGACTTGGCCTGGGCGTTCATCTTGCCGACGAACGACTTCACGCGGGCCGCGCGGGTGGAGCCGGAACCGAACTTGTCGGCCAGGGCGTAGGCGGCGTCGCAGCCGGACGGCAGCATCAGGCCGTACAGCAGCTGGCGGACCGTGACCTTGTCGCCCACGATGAGGCGGGCCGACGAGGCGCCCTTGGAGACGATGTAGTCGCTGTACGCCTTCTGGATCGTGACCTTGGAATCCAGGTTCAGGTTCTTCTGCGACAGCACCACCTTCGCTGTCATGATCTTGGTGGTGGAGCCGGTGGAACGGCGGGTGTCCGCGGCCTTGGAGAACAGGGTCTTCGCGGAGCCGTTGTTCATCGTGAATCCGCCGGCGGCGGTGATCTTCGGGGTGGCGAGCGTGGCGGCCTGCGCGGTGGAGGCGAAGACGCTGCCCGCGATGACGGCACCGGCCGTGAGGGCCACGGTGGCCGTGGCAGTGGCGCGGCTTATGCCCTTAATGCCGATTTTCAACTTGAATACTCCAAATGCCCCTGGAATGCGGCCACATGAAGGTGCCGCTCGGTGGTGAGACTCATGAGACTGCCCGATGGATGTGCTGATTCCTGAGGCAATTCAGGGATACGGGTGATTCCTGCCACGGTCGGGTGAAGTGGTGCGGGCCGGAGGGTGCGCGTCCCGTATCGCGGACCCGTTTCGTCATGCACGCATCTTGTATCTATGCTGTGTGCATGCCTGCCGCACCCCCAGCCGTGAAGCCTGCCCCGAAGTCGTCCATGAAGTCCGCCGTCAAGCAGCCGCCCGCCGCCGAGCGCGTGTACACCCACATCAAGGAGGCGGTCCTGCACCGCCGTTACGAGGGCGGCACCCTCCTGACCGAAGGAGACCTCGCGGAGGCGGTCGGCGTCTCCCGTACGCCGGTGCGCGAGGCGCTGCTGCGGCTGGAGGTCGAGGGGCTGATCAAGCTCTACCCGAAGAAGGGCGCCCTCGTTCTCGCCGTCTCCGCCCAGGAGATCGCGGACGTGGTGGAAACCCGGCTGCTGGTCGAGGAGTTCGCGGCGCGCAAGGCCGTGCCCGCCTCCGCGCAGCTGATCGGCCGGCTCGAAGAACTCCTGGAGGAGCAGCGCCGGCTGGCCGAGGCCGGAGACCTGGCGGAGGTGTCCGTGAAGGACCGCTGCTTCCACGCCGAGATCGTGCGCAACGCGGGCAACGACATCCTCTCGCGCCTCTACGACCAGCTGCGCGACCGGCAGTTGCGGATGGGCGTCGCCGTGATGGAGGCGCACCCGGGGAGGATCGCCGCCAACATCACCGAGCACGGTGAGCTGCTGGAGGCGATCAGGGCCGGGGACGCGGAGGGGGCCGCGCAGGTCGTGCGGCGCCATGTCAGCCGGGTCAAGGTGCTGGTCAGGGGTGAGGACCGGTGAGTTCTGCCGCCGCTCCCACCCTGTCCCTGCCCGGCGATCCACCCGGCGGCCGGCGTGCCGCATGGGTCTGGAGCATCGGGGTCGCCGTCTACTTCGTCGCGATCATCTTCCGCACCAGCCTGGGCGTCGCCGGGCTGGACGCCGCCGACCGGTTCCACGTCAGCGCCTCCGCGCTCTCCACGTTCTCCATCCTCCAGCTGCTCGTCTACGCGGGCATGCAGATACCCGTCGGCCTGATGGTCGACCGGCTGGGCACCAAGAAGGTCCTCACCCTCGGGGCCGTGCTGTTCACCCTCGGGCAGCTCGGCTTCGCGCTCTCCCCCTCGTACGGCATGGCGCTGGCGTCCAGGGCGCTGCTCGGCTGCGGCGACGCGATGACGTTCATCAGCGTGCTGCGGCTCGGCGCCCGCTGGTTCCCGGCCCGGCGCGGCCCGCTGATCGGCCAGGTCGCCGCGCTCTTCGGGATGGCGGGCAACCTCGTCTCGACGCTCTTCATCGCGCGGGCCCTGCACGGATTCGGCTGGACCACCACGTTCGTCGGCAGCTCCGCCGCCGGGGTCGTCGTCCTCGTTCTGCTGCTGCTCTTCCTGAAGGACCACCCCGAGGGCCACGAGCCGCCACCCGCGGAGCACGCGGGCGCCGCCTATGTGCGCAAGCAGATCGCCGCGGCCTGGCGGGAGCCCGGAACCCGGCTCGGCATGTGGGTGCACTTCACCACGCAGTTCCCGGCCATGGTGTTCCTGCTGCTGTGGGGACTGCCGTTCCTGGTGGAGGCACAGGGGCTCAGCCGGTCCACCGCAGGTGAGCTGCTCACCCTGGTGGTGCTCTCCAACATGGCGTTCGGGCTGGTCTACGGGCAGATCATCGCCCGCCACCACGCGGCCCGCGCCCCGTTGGCCCTCGGCACGGTCCTGGTGACGGCGCTGCTCTGGGCGTCGGCCATCTTCTACCCGGGCGACCACGCGCCGATGTGGCTGCTGATCGTGGAGTGCGTGGTGCTCGGCGCCTGCGGCCCGGCCTCGATGATCGGCTTCGACTTCGCACGGCCGGCCAACCCGCCGGAGCGGCAGGGCACCGCGTCGGGCATCGTGAACATGGGCGGCTTCATCGCCTCGATGACCACGCTGTTCGCCGTCGGTGTGCTGCTGGACGCGACCGGCGACAACTACCGGATCGCGTTCGCCTCGGTCTTCGTGCTGGAGGCGCTCGGCGTCGTACAGATCCTGCGGCTGCACTCCAGGGCCACGCACCGCGAGCGGAACCACCATGTGGTCAGCCGCGTGGAGGCCGTGCACGTACCCGTGTGACCGCTCGTCGCGCCGGATCGGCGGCGCGCCCGTCCCTCGTGCGACGGGCGCCGCCGATCATGACGTCACGGCGCTGAGCCGGTCACACCGTCACGCCGTCATGGCTCACGGCGTCACGGCGAAGTTCTGCAGGATCGCCGTCGCCAGGTCCTCGTCGCCCTCGACCTTGATCCGCTCGGCGACCGCGGCCGCGCGCACCCGCCCGCAGGCGAGGCGGAAGTACGTCTCCCAGTCCATCGCCAGCGTCACCACGGGCCCGAGCGAGGGTGAACCGTCCACCGAACCACGGCCCTCCGCGTCGACCCTGACGGTGCGCAGGAACTCCAGCGGGCCGTGCACATCGAGCACGACCGCCGAACTGGCGGGCGCCCCCGCGTCCTTGGCGACCACCTTCGGCAGCGCCTCCAGCAGGGTGTCCCGCACGATCGTCGAGCCGGGGGAGTCCAGATTGCCGGGCTGCCCCAGCGTCGCCCGCAGGTCCTGCTCGTGCACCCAGACGTCGAAGGCGCGCATCCGCAGCGCCAGTTCGAGGGTCTGCTCGGCGCCGAGCGGCGCGCGGACCATGGTCTCGGGGTCACGTGTCTCGTTGCGCAGCTGACGCGCCCGGCGGATGATCGTGTACTCCAGCTCGGAGGTCATCTCCGGCGCGGTGTGGTGACGCCGCACATCGACCTGCATCTCCATGTAGCGGGCGAAGTCGCTCTGTACGTGGTAGAGGTCGCGGGGCAGGGAGTGGATCGGGCGCGGGTCGCCGAGCTGCTCGGACTCCATGCCGATGACGTGCGAGACGATGTCACGCACCGACCAGGCGGGGCATGGCGTACGGCGGTTCCACTCTCCCTCGGCGAGCGGCTTCACCAGCTCCGCTATCGACTCGATGGAGTGGGTCCAGGCATCGGCGTAGGTCTGGAGGCTGGGATGGACGGTCACGGGACCCCTCGTGCGGTTCTGCGGTGCATGGGCTGGAGAGCTGGGCGCGGGCGGCGGTCTGCGGGCGGCGGTCTGCGTGGGAGGTTCGGTCGCTAAGTTACGCTGCGAGCAGGCACCCCGGCAGTGCTTTCGTGTGACGATCGTAGGCCCGTGTTGACGGCTCGAATGCCAGGACGGTGGTAGTGTGCGCGCCTCCCTCATCCAGATCGCAGTAGACCCGGACGAATCCGTCAGTGCCCGGAGACAGCGTGCGGCTTCGCTGATCGCGGGCCGGCGAGGCGCTGATCTGGTGGTCCTTCCCGAGCTGTGGCCGGTCGGGGCGTTCGCCTACGACGCCTTCGCGGACGAGGCCGAACCGCTTCAGGGGCCCACCCACGACATCATGGCGAAGGCCGCGGCCGACGCCGGGGTCTGGCTGCACGCGGGCTCCTTCGTCGAGCGCGCCGCCGACGGCACCCTCTACAACACCTCGCTCGTCTTCACGCCCGAGGGCGAGCGGGCCGCCGCGTACCGCAAGATCCACCGCTTCGGTTTCGACCAGGGCGAGGCGGTCATGATGGGCGCCGGCGAGGAACTGGTCACGGTCGTCCTGCCGCAGACCACGCTGGGCCTCGCGACCTGCTACGACCTGCGCTTCCCGGAGATGTTCCGCGGCCTGGTCGACGCGGGCGCCGGCACGCTGATCGTCTCGGCGGGCTGGCCCGAGCGGCGCCGCGCCCACTGGACGCTGCTGGCGCAGGCCCGCGCCGTCGAGAACCAGTCGTACGTCCTGGCCGTCGGCTCCGCGGGCACCCATGCCGGAGTCCAGCAGGCCGGGCACAGCATCGTGGTCGACCCGTGGGGCGAGGTGCTCGCGGAGGCGGGCTCGGACGAGGAGGTGCTCGACGTGGAGTTCGACCCGGCGAAGGTGGCGGCGACCCGTGAGCAGTTCCCGGCCCTCAAGGACCGCCGCCTGGGACTGGCTCCGCCCGGGCTCCGCTAGGACCGCTTCGTTTCACGTGAAACCGGGGCGGATCAGTCCTCGCGCTCCTTGTCCGCGAGCACGATGACACAGACCGATACGGCGATGAGCAGCGCCGCGTCGGCGTCCTCCCGTACGACGTCGATGCCGTAGGTGTCCCGGACGGTCAGCCATCGCCGGGAGATCTGGGCCAGCAGCTCCCCGTCGTACTCGATGGCGAACTCGCGGTCCAGGATCTTGCCGCTGACGTCGAGTTCGGTGCCGTCGACCAGCGTGACCCGGTAGTGGTTGCGCAGCAGCGACAGCCGCTTGCGCTTGATCCTGGCGAGCTGCTCGCCGTCGCGCTCGATGAGCATCGTGTCGCGCAGGCTGAGCAGCTTCTGCCGGATCTCGACCAGGATCCGGCCCCGTGCGTCCTTCAGCTCGAAGGTGTCCCGCACCCGCATGGCCTTGCCGTCGACGAGGAACACCTTGCGGCCGTCCGCGTCCTCGATCCAGTAGTCGTCACCGACGGCGAAGAGTCGTTCACGCACCAGGAATCTCATGGCTCACAGGTTCCCCGAGGTCCCTGCGGAATGCGTGGACGCCACGGTGATGTTGACTGTTCACATGGCAACACGTGCGCGCGTCAGGGCCCCCGAGCTGATCGGCAAGGGCGGCTGGCTCAATACAGGCGACCAGCAGTACACCCTCGCTGACCTGCGGGGACGCATTGTGGTCCTGGATTTTTGGACCTTTTGCTGTGTGAACTGTCTGCATGTCCTCGATGAGCTGCGCGAGCTGGAGGAGAAGCACCGCGACACCCTGGTGATCATCGGGGTGCACTCGCCGAAGTTCGTCCACGAGGCCGAGCACCAGGCCGTCGTCGACGCCGTCGAGCGGTACGAGGTCCACCACCCGGTCCTCGACGACCCGGAACTGGCGACCTGGAAGCAGTACGCCGTACGGGCCTGGCCCACGCTGGTCGTCATCGACCCCGAGGGCTATGTCGTCGCCCAGCACGCCGGCGAGGGCCATGCGCACGCGATCGCGAAGCTGGTCGAGGAGCTGGAGGCCGAGCACGCGGCGAAGGGCACACTGCGCCGCGGCGACGGCCCCTATGTCGCGCCCGAACCGGTCGCCACCCATCTGCGCTTCCCCGGCAAGGCCCTGCTCCTGCCGGACGGCGGCTTCCTCGTCTCCGACACCACCCGCCACCGCCTGGTCGAGATCGAACGCGACAGCGAGACGGTTCGCCGTCACATCGGTACGGGGGACAGGGGCTTCGCGGACGGCGGGCCCGACGGGGCCCGGTTCTCCGAGCCGCAGGGGCTCGCCGTGCTGCCCGACGGCCGGATCGCGGTCGCCGACACGGTCAACCACGCCGTCCGCGCCCTCGACCTCGCCACCGGGGAGACGACGACGCTCGCCGGCACCGGCCGCCAGTGGTGGCAGGGCTCGCCGACCTCCGGACCGGCCCGCGAGGTCGCCCTCTCCTCCCCCTGGGACGTCGCCTGGTTCGCCGGCCGGCTGTGGATCGCCATGGCGGGGGTGCACCAGCTGTGGACGTACGACCCCGCGACGGGGACCGTCGAGGTCGCGGCGGGCACCACCAACGAGGGCCTGGTCGACGGACCGGCGGCCGAGGCGTGGTTCGCCCAGCCGTCCGGGCTCGCGACCTCCGCCGACGGGGAGCGGCTCTGGGTCGCCGACTCGGAGACGTCCGCGCTGCGCTACGTCGAGCGCGACGGGGACGGCTTCGCCGTCCGTACGGCCGTCGGCACCGGACTCTTCGACTTCGGGCACCGCGACGGCGCCGCCGGACAGGCCCTGCTCCAGCACCCGCTGGGGGTGGCCGCCCTGCCCGACGGGTCCGTCGCCGTCTGCGACACGTACAACCACGCGCTGCGGCGTTACGACCCCGCGAGCGATGAGGTCACCACCCTGGCCACGGATCTGCGCGAGCCCAGCGACGCGGTGCTGGTCGACGGCGATCTCGTCGTCGTCGAGTCCGCCCGGCACCGGCTGACCCGGCTGCGGCTGCCCGAGGAGGCCGTACGCGTCGCCGACCGGGCGCACCGCACACAGCGCGCGGCCACCGGGATCGCCCCGGGCACGCTCCGGCTCGATGTGGTCTTCCAGGCGCCCGCCGGGCAGAAGCTGGACACCCGGTACGGCCCCTCGACCCGGCTGCTGGTCTCGGCGACCCCGCCGGAGCTGCTGGTGGAGGGCGCGGGGCCGGGGACGGACCTGTTCCGTGACCTGGTCCTGGCCGACGACGTCACCGAGGGCGTCCTGCATGTGTCGGCGATGGCGGCGTCCTGCGACGACGACCCGGCGAACGAGTACCCGGCCTGCCATGTCCACCAGCAGGACTGGGGCGTCCCCGTCCGCGTGAGCGAGGCGGGAACGGCCCGGCTGCCGCTGGTGCTGGCGGGAATGGACGAGCAGGGCTGAGAGGCTGCCGGGCCCGGTCGCGCGACCGGGCCCGGAGCGGTTCACCCGTCGTCGGTGAGCCGGCGGACCGCTTCCTCGTACCGCTTGCGGTACTCCGGCCCGGCCGTCACCCGCAGCAGCGCCTGCAGGGCCCGCACCGCGCCCTCGTCGTAACCGGCGCGCTCCGCCTCCCCGGCCGCCCGGTCCAGCAGCCGGATCCCGTCGTTCTCCTCGCCCAGCGCCAGACGGGCCTCGCCGCTGGTGGTCAGCAGCAGCACCCGGCGGGCGATCTCCTCGTGCTCGGGCCCCAGGTCGAGCGCGGTCCGGGTGGATGCGAGGGCTTCGTGCGGCCGGTTCGCGGCCAGCTGCATCCGGGCGAGGTGCTGGAGCGCCAGCATCTCGGTGTGCGCGTCCTGCTCCTCACGGGCCAGCGCGACAGCCCGTCCGCACCCCTCCAGAGCGGTGTCGAGTGCCCCCTGCTCGGTCTGGACGACGGCCAGGTTGATCAGCGCGGTCGCTTCGCCGAGCCGGTCGCCGGCCTGCCGGGCCAGTCCGGGCGAGCGCTCCAGCAGGGCGACGGCCTCGGCGGTCCTGCCCTCCTCGGCCAGCACCCAGCCCAGCAGATTGATCACCCTCGACTCGGCGTACGCGTCGCGGTGGGCGCGCGCCGAGTCCAGCGCCAGTTCCAGCAGCGGGGCCCAGTTGTCCCGCACCCGCCACACCACCTGCGGCCACTGGAGCAGGATGATCCGCCACGCCCGGTCGTGGAGTCCGGCGCTCCGGGCGGCGTCGGCGGCCAGCGCCAGATCGTCGCGTTCGGCCGCCAGCCAGTGCATCGCCGTCGCCCGGTCGACGAAGTCCCGCACGGCGACCGGGCGGTGGTAGTCCTCCGGCAGGACGAAGCAGGGCTCGCCGCCGGGCTCGGCCGTGTCGGCGGCGGCCAGCGCGGTGGCGATGTAGTGGTCGAGGACCCCGATGAGCGCCTCGGACCCTCCCTCGGGATCCATGCCGCGGGCGTAGAGGCGCACCAGATCGTGCAGCACCCAGCGTCCGGGCGCCGCCTCGGTGACGAGATGGGCGGCGGCGAGCCGTTCCAGCGCCGCCGTGGCGACGACCGGGTCGGTGCCGGCGAGCGCGGCGGCCGTGTACGGGTCGAAGTGGCTGCCGGGGTGGTGGCCGAGCCGGGCGAGCTGGTGGACGGCGTCCTGCGGCAGCTGCTGCACGGTCAGCCGCAGCGCGGCCGAGACACCGGTGTCGTCCACGTCGAGGTAGGTCAGCCGACTGCGTTCGTCGGCCAGTTCGTCGGCGAGACCGGCCAGTGTCCATGTCGGGCGCCCGGCCAGCCGTGCCGCGGTGACCCGCAGCGCCAGCGGCAGTCCCCCGCAGAGTTCGGCGAGCCGACGGGCCGCGACCGGTTCGGCGAGCACCCGGTCCTCGCCGAGCACACCGGCCAGCAGGGCCGTGCCGTCCGGCGGTTCGAGCACGTCGAGCGGGACCGGCCGGGCCGCGTCCGAGGCGATGAGGCCCTCCAGCCGGTGCCTGCTGGTGACCAGCGTGACGCAGTCGGTGCCGCCCGGCAGCAGCGGCCGGACGGTGGCGGAGTGGCGGGCGTTGTCGAGTACGACGAGCAGACGGCGCCGGTCGGTCAGGGACCGGAAGAGCGCGGCCGCGGCCGCGACGGACTCCGGGACGCGGCGGGGCGCGACGCCGAGCGCCAGCAGGAACTCGCGCAGGACCTCGATGAGCGCGGGCTCGCCGGTGTCGCTGAACCCGCGCAGATCGGCGAAGAGCCGCCCGTCGGGGAAGGCGGCCGGGGTGCGGTGCGCCCATTGCAGGGCCAGCGCGGTCTTGCCCACCCCGGCCGGCCCGGTGACCAGGCAGACGGGTGCCTCGCCCGCCGCGGCCCGGGTGAGCGCGGCCAGCTCGGAGGTCCGCCCCTGGAAGCCGCGGGGTGCGCGGGGCAGCAGATCGGTGGGATGCGGATCGCCGGCCAGGGACGGCACGGGGAGGGGGCGGGGCGGGGCGGTGCCGGGCGCGCCGGTCGTACCGCTGCCCGTTCCGCCGGTCGGGGCGGCCGGCCGTGCCGCGGACCCGCCGTCCGTTCCGGTCCCCGGGTCAGCCACCGGGCGGGCCGCGGGCACGGTCCCGTTGCCGTCACCGCCACCGTTCCGGACCGGGCCGCGGGCCGTGGCCCCCTGCCCGTCGGGTGCGTTCCGTCCGCCTTCCCGTCCGGCGTCCGGCCCGGGATCGCCGCGCAGGATCAGCGCGTACGCGTCGGCGAGTTCATGTCCGGGATCGATGCCCAGCTCATCGGCGAGCAGCCGCCGCGTGCGGTGGAACCAGTCCAGCGCCTCCGACTGACGCCCCGCCCGGTACAGCGCCGTCATCAGGGCCGCCGCCAGCGACTCCCGCATCGGATGCGCGACGGCCTCCGCCCGCAGCACCGACGCCGCCCGGTTGTGCTCCCCCAGCGCCGCGTAGGCGCGCGCCAGTTGCTCGACGGTCGCCAGCCGCGACTCCTCCAGCGAGTGCGCGGCCGCCTGGAGCGGGCGTCCGGCGAACGCGCCGCTGAGCGCCGGCCCCTGCCACAGGGACAGGGCCTCCTTGAGCATCAGCACCGCGTCGGCGGGGCTGCGCTGCCCCCGCGCCAGCGTCAGCAGTTCCTCGAAGCGCTGCGAGTCCAGCAGGGTCTCCGGCAGCCGCAGCACATACGCGTCGCCGAGGGTGACCAGCTCCACCCCGTACGCCTCCGCGTCCGCACCCACCAGCAGGGCGCGCAGCCGGGAGACATGGCCCTGGATGACGCTGCGGGCGTGCAGCGGCGGTGTGTCGTCCCAGAGCGAGTCCGTGAGTCTGGCGATGGAGACGGGGGTGTTGGCGGACAGCAGCAGCGCGGCGAGCAGACTGCGGCGCTTGGCGGGGCCGAGCGGCAGCGGCCCGGTGAACGTGTCGACGGAGACGGTGCCGAGCAGCCGGAACTCCACGAGCGGCTTCCCTTCCGGGCGGGATGCGCCCGGGGTCGGGCACGGGAAAGTCCCAGGATATCGGGGGTGCCGGGGAGCCGACGACGGGTTGTGCCCGACCGGCGGGGTGCGCGCGGAACGGCCGCCGAGCGACGGCGGGCCGGCGCTCCGGAGCGTCTCGCGCACCGGAACGCCGGCCCGTCGACGGCCTGGCGGCAGGCGGGATCAGCCCGCCAGGAACGCCGTCAGCGCGTTGGCCAGCAGATACGGGTCGTCCGCCCCGCACAGCTCACGGGCGCTGTGCATCGACAGGATCGCCACACCGATGTCCACGGTCTGGATCCCGTGCCGGGCGGCGGTGATCGGGCCGATCGTGGTGCCGCACGGCATCGAGTTGTTGGAGACGAACGTCTGCCACGGCACGCCCGCCTTCTGGCATGCCGCCGCGAACACGGCCCGGCCGCTGCCGTCGGTCGCGTACCGCATGTTGACGTTGGTCTTGAGGATCGGTCCGCCGTTGACCACCGGGTGGTGGGTCGGGTCGTGGCGCTCGGCGTAGTTGGGGTGGATCGCGTGACCGGTGTCGGAGGAGAGGCAGACGGTCCCGGCGAAGGCCCGGGCGCGGTCCTCGTACGTACCGCCGCGCGCGAAGACCGAACGCTCCAGGACCGTGCCGAGCAGCGGCCCGTCGGCGCCGGTGTCGGACTGCGAGCCGTTCTCCTCGTGGTCGAAGGCGGCCATGACCGGGATGTACGGAAGCTCCTCGTCCGGCTGTCCGGCGACGGCGCCGAGCGCGGCGGCCGCCGCGTGCACGGAGAGCAGGTTGTCCATCCGGGGCCCGGCCAGCAGCTCGCGGTCCCGGCCCAGGTAGGCGGGCGGCTCGACGGCGTGCGGCATCAGGTCCCAGCCGGTCACGTCCTCGGCGTCGACACCGGCCTCCTCGGCGACGAACCGGATCAGGTCGCCCTCCTCGACGTCCCCGAGGCCCCAGATCGGCTGCATGTGCTTCTGGCGGTCGAGCTTGAGCCCGTCGGGGTTGGCCGACCGGTCCAGGTGCACGGCCAGCTGCGGCACGCGCAGCAGCGGCCGGTCGATGTTCACCAGCCGGTGGGTGCCGTCGCGCAGCGAGATCCGGCCGGCCAGGCCGAGGTCACGGTCGAGCCAGGTGTTGAGCAGCGTCCCGCCGTAGATCTCCACGGCGACCTGCCGCCAGCCGTACGCCCCGGTGTCGGGCAGCGGCTTGACCCGCAGGTTCGGCGAGTCGGTGTGCGCGCCGACGATCCGGAACGGGGTGTGCGCCTCGGCGCCCTCCGGCACGTACCAGGCGACGATCGCACCGCCGCGCAGGACGTACTTGCCCCCGGCGGTCCCGTCCCAGGCCGCGGTCTCCTCGACCTGCCGGAAACCGGCCTTCTCCAGCCGGGCGGCCGCGGTGGCCACGGCGTGGTACGGGGAGGGGGAGGCCATCAGGAAGGCCATCAGGTCGTCGGTGTGACCGCGGTCGAAGCGGAGGGAGGAACTCATGTTCCTCACTGTAACGAGACCGGGCCGGGCGGCCTCACCGCCGTCGGGCGCGGGGCCTCGGCCTTCTCGCCCCCGTCCGCGCAGCCCACGAGCGGGGCCGCCGCCCCGGCCGCTCGCGGACATCTCGACGAGCCGGAGGTTCCGGATGCCGGCCCCGGCGTACCGCCCGGCTGATACGACAGCACCGCCACCCGAAAGCGTGTCCGGGTGGCGGTGCGTGCCGGTGATCTCGAACGGGGGCCTAGAACGCGGCCTCGTCCAGCTCCATCAGCGAGTTGTCGACGGACTCGGCGAGCGCGCGCTCGGTCGAGACGCCCGGCAGGACGTTCGCGGCGAAGAACTTCGCGGCGGCGATCTTGCCCTGGTAGAAGGCGACGTCCTTCGCGGAGGCGTCTCGCAGCTTCTCCGCCGCGACGGCCGCACCCTTGAGGAGCAGGTAGCCGACGACGACATCGCCGGAGGCCATCAGCAGGCGGGTGGTGTTGAGGCCGACCTTGTAGATGTTCTTGACGTCCTCGCCGGTCGCGGTGAGGTCGGTGATCATCGTGCCGACGATCGCCTCCAGGTCCACGGCCGCCTTGGCGAGCGAGTCCAGCGCGCCGGCCAGCTCCTCGTTGCCCTGGGCGCCGGAGAGGAACTTCTTGATCTCCTCGGAGAGGGCGTTCAGCGAGGCGCCCTGGTCGCGGACGATCTTCCGGAAGAAGAAGTCCTGGCCCTGGATCGCCGTGGTGCCCTCGTACAGCGTGTCGATCTTGGCGTCACGGATGTACTGCTCGATCGGGTACTCCTGGAGGTACCCGGAGCCACCGAAGGTCTGGAGCGACTGCGCCAGCTGCTCGTAGGACTTCTCGGAGCCGTAGCCCTTGACGATCGGGAGCAGCAGGTCGTTGAGGCCGTGCAGCGCCTTCGCGTCCTCGCCCGCGGCCTCCTTCTCCTGGATCGCGTCCTGGACGGTGGCGGTGTACAGCACCAGGGAGCGCATGCCCTCCGCGTACGCCTTCTGCGTCATGAGGGAGCGGCGCACGTCGGGGTGGTGCGTGATGGTGACCTTGGGGGCGGTCTTGTCCATGAACTGCGACAGGTCGGTGCCCTGGACACGCTCCTTGGCGTACTCCAGCGCGTTCAGGTAGCCGGTCGACAGGGTGGCGATGGCCTTCGTGCCGACCATCATGCGGGCGAACTCGATGATGCGGAACATCTGGCGGATGCCGTCGTGCCTGTCGCCGATCAGCCAGCCCTTGGCGGGGTGCTGGTCGCCGAAGGTCATCTCGCAGGTGTTGGAGGCCTTGAGGCCCATCTTGTGCTCGACGTTCGTCGCGTACACGCCGTTGCGCTCGCCCAGCTCGCCGGTGGTCCAGTCGAAGTGGAACTTCGGGACCATGAAGAGCGAGAGGCCCTTCGTGCCGGGGCCGGCGCCCTCGGGGCGGGCCAGCACGTAGTGGATGATGTTCTCGGACATGTCGTGCTCGCCCGAGGTGATGAAGCGCTTCACACCCTCGATGTGCCAGGAGCCGTCCTCCTGCTCGACGGCCTTCGTGCGGCCCGCGCCGACGTCGGAACCGGCGTCCGGCTCGGTCAGCACCATCGTCGAGCCCCACTGCTTCTCGACGGCGATCTCGGCGATCTTCTTCTGCGCCTCGTTGCCCTCCTCGAAGAGGATGCCGGCGAACGCCGGGCCGGAGGAGTACATCCACACGGCCGGGTTCGAGCCGAGCAGCAGCTCCGCGTAGCTCCAGATCAGGGAGCGCGGCGAGGTGGTGCCGCCGATCTCCTCGGGCAGGCCCAGGCGCCAGTACTCGGAGTCCATGAACGCCTGGTACGACTTCTTGAAGGCCGCCGGGACCGGCGCGGTGTTGGTCTCCGGGTCGAAGACCGGCGGGTTGCGGTCGGCGTCCGCGAAGGAGTCGGCCAGCTCGTTCTCCGCGAGGCGGTTGACCTCGTCGAGGATGCTCTTCGCCGTCTCGACGTCCATCTCGGCGAACGGGCCGGTGCCGTACGTCTTGTCGCGCCCGAGGACCTCGAAGAGGTTGAACTCGATGTCGCGGAGATTCGACTTGTAGTGCCCCATGGAAGGCTCCGTAATCAATAGCAGTGGCGCGCAGTGCCCCGGGACGGGGTGTGGGCCGGGCGGGCGACGAGCTGGCGGTGCGTATATCAGCTGACCTCCACGATGATGCTACCCGTCAGTAATAAGGCGCAACCCCTCAAGGCCCCGATGTGTCCGATTACTCTTTGCGCTATGTACGGCTACGACCAGAACCCGGGTGCACAGCAGCAGATGGGTGGCGGCTACGGCGAGCAGCCGCTGTATCCCGAACCCTCGCCGCCGTCCCTGGGTGACGCGGTACGGGCCTTCACCACCGGCTCGCTGTCCGCCGAGGACTTCCAGCAGATCTTCGCGACGTCGAAGGTCTACTGCCCGCGCGGCGACAACCCCGGGTTCCTGGCGCTGCACAACACCCAGCAGCCGGTGATCCCGATGTTCACCACGCTCAAGGAGCTGCGGCGGTACGCGGGCAAGGAGTCCAAGTACTTCGTGATCACCGGGGCCGAGGTGATCGACCTGCTGCCGACCGGCTACGGCTTCGTCCTCGACATGGAGGGCGAGCACCGCATGGTCTTCGATGCGAAGGCCGTGGAGCAGATGGTCGACTTCGCGATGCGCCGTATGTACGGCTGAGATCCGATCCTTCGCAAGGGGCCCGCACCGCTCGGTGCGGGCCCCTTCTGTTGCTCCGGACGGCTGAGGGAATGGATGGCCCCTTGCAGGATGTTCACCATTCAACTAAATTGAAGGCAGAACGATCCCGGAGGTGGCTCCCATGCCCGCAGTGACTGTCGAAAACCCGCTGACCCTGCCCAAGGTCGCCGCCAAGGGCGACGCAGCGGACCGTCCCGTGCTCGCCGTCACCACGGCGCCGAGCGGATTCGAGGGCGAGGGCTTCCCGGTTCGCCGCGCGTTCGCCGGGATCAACTACAAGTACCTCGACCCGTTCATCATGATGGACCAGATGGGCGAGGTGGAGTACGCGGCCGGTGAGCCGAAGGGCACCCCCTGGCACCCGCACCGCGGCTTCGAGACGGTCACGTACCTGATCGACGGAACCTTCGTCCACCAGGACTCCAACGGTGGCGGCGGCACCATTAGGAACGGCGACACCCAGTGGATGACCGCCGGTTCCGGCCTCCTGCACATCGAGGCCCCGCCGGAGTCCCTCGTGATGTCGGGAGGCCTCTTCCACGGCCTCCAGCTCTGGGTGAACCTGCCCAAGGCCGACAAGATGATGGACCCCCGCTACCAGGACATCCGCGGCGGCCAGGTCCAGCTCCTCGCCTCCCCGGACGGCGGCGCGCTGCTCCGCGTCATCGCCGGTGAGCTCGACGGGCACGAGGGCCCCGGCATCACCCACACCCCGATCACGATGATCCACGCCACCGTGCGCCCCGGCGCCGAGGTGACCCTGCCGTGGCGCGAGGACTTCAACGGACTCGCGTACGTGCTGGCCGGCCGCGGCACCGTCGGCGCGGAGCGCCGCCCCGTCCACATGGGGCAGACCGCGGTCTTCGGCGCCGGTTCCGCGCTGACCGTCCGTGCGGACGAGAAGCAGGACGGCAACGCCCCGGACCTGGAGGTCGTGCTGCTCGGCGGCCGCCCGATCCGCGAGCCGATGGCGCACTACGGGCCGTTCGTGATGAACAGCCAGGCCGAACTGAAGCAGGCCTTCGAGGACTTCCAGGCCGGCCGCCTCGGCACCGTGCCCGCCGTCCACGGGATGTGACCGCCGCCGTCGGGTGACGGATCGTCACCCGTACGGCCGCGCAAGCGGGACACGGCTCCCGCGCCGTGATCGGGTGGGAGGGTGCAGACCGACAAGCCCCTCCTGCCCGACGGCGCGCGCCGTGCCGCCGCCTGGTGCTGCGTGGTCCTCCTCGTCACCGGGGTCGCCGCGGTCGCCGTCTGGCTGTGCATCGTCTTCAAGACGGCGGTCACTCCCGTGCTGCTCGCGCTGCTCGGTACGGCGCTGCTCGGTCCCGTCCACCGCCGGCTGACCGCCCGCGGGCTGAAGCGCTCGCTCGCCGCGGGGCTCACCTGTGTGCTGCTCGTCGCGGTGGTCGGCGGCGCCGGGTACATCGTCGTCACCGCGCTCGTCGACACCGGCGACCAGATCGTCCGGTCGCTGAAGGACACCGCGCAGTGGATCGTCGACCACTTCGGGATCGGCAAGAACACCAGCGTGGACGATCTGGTGGCCAACGCCCAGAAGCTCGTCGAGAAGTTCGGCGCGAGCGCCGCGGGCGGGCTGCTCTCCGGGCTCAGCCTGATCGGCTCGCTCATCGCCACCAGCGTCCTCGCCCTGCTGCTGACCTTCTTCTTCCTGCGCGACTCCGACCGGGCCGCGCAGCTCGCCCACTCGATCGCCCCGCGCGGGACCGGGGAGCTGGTCGAGGCCATGGGGCGGCGGGCCTTCGAGGCCGTCGAGGGCTTCATGCGGGGCACCACGTTCATCGCGCTGATCGACGCCGTCTGCATCACCGTCGGGCTGCTGATCCTGCGCGTTCCCGGTGCGGTGGGGCTGGGTGCGCTGGTCTTCGTCGGCGCCTACATCCCGTACCTCGGGGCCTTCATCTCGGGCGCCGTCGCGGTGCTGGTCGCGCTCGCCGACCGGGGGTTCGTGATCGCGCTCTGGGCGCTGGGGGTGGTGCTCGCCGTGCAGGTGCTGGAGGGCCATGTGCTGCAGCCGCTGATCCAGAGCCGAACGGTGCAGATGCACCCCGCCATGATCATGATCGCGATCACGGCGGGCGCCAGTGTGGCCGGGCTGCTGGGCATGCTGCTCGCGGTCCCGCTCTGCGCGGCGGCCTTCGGTGTGCTCGGCGAACTGCGCGGCGACCGCCCGGGGCCGCCGTCCGGGGACGAGCCGCCGGGCGCCGCGTCCGGGGCCTGAGGGCCGGTTCAGGCCGCGGGGACGCCTTCCGTTCCGGCCTCGGCCCGCTCCGGCCCCCGCGCCCCCTCGGACTCCTCCGGCCCCTTCGTCCCCGACTCGTTCAGCTCGAACCAGATCGACTTGCCCGCGCCCCGCGGATCCACTCCCCACGCGTCGGCGAGCATCTCCATCAGCACCAGGCCCCGGCCGCTGGAGGCCATCTCCCCGGGGCGGCGCTTGTGCGGCAGCTCGTCGCTGCCGTCCGACACCTCCACGCGCAGCAGCCGCTCGCCCTGCTCCCCCGTCGCCTGGGCGAGCATCAGCGCGTCCCCGTCCGTGTGGACGAGGACGTTGGTGGCCATCTCGGAGATCATCAGCACCGCCGCGTCGACCTGCTCCGGATCCGCCCAGTCGTGCAGCAGGTCCCGCAGCTGCTGCCGGGCCGAGGCGATCCGTTCCGGCTGGGCCTGCGCGATGGTCAGCGCGATGCGCCTGGTCGCCGGCCGGCGACCGGTCCCTCCGTCGCACCGGAGCAGGAGCAGTGCGATGTCGTCCTCCCGGCGGTCCGCCAGTGGCCCGGTCGTGTAGTGCGACGTCGGCCCGTGCACGGCCTGGACGAGGGCGTCGGCGAGCTTCTCCAGGTCGGTGGTGTGCTGTTCCAGGACGGGCCGCAGCCGGTCCCAGCCGGAGAACATGTCGTGGCCGCCGGTCTCGATCAGCCCGTCCGTGCAGAGCATGATCGTTTCTCCGGGTTCCAGGGTGAGCCGGCTCGTCGGATAGTCGGCGTCCTCCTCGACGCCGAGCGGCAGTCCGCCCTCGGTCTGGCGGATCATCGCGGTCCCGTCGGCGGTGGTCACCACGGGGTCGGGGTGGCCGGCCCGTGCGATGTCCAGAGTGCCGCTCTCCGGGTCGACTTCCGCGTACAGGCAGGTGGCGAAGCGCGGTCCGGTCGCCTCCCCGTCCTCGTACGCGTCCGTCAGCCCGGAGAGGAAGCGCGAGGCGCGCGAGAGCACCGCGTCCGGGCGGTGCCCCTCGGAGGCGTACGCGCGCAGGGCGATCCGCAGCTGTCCCATCAGCCCGGCGGCCCGCACGTCGTGGCCCTGGACGTCGCCGATGATCAGGGCGATGCGGCCGTTGGGGAGCGGGATCATGTCGTACCAGTCGCCGCCGACCTGGAGTCCGCCGCCGGTCGGGATGTAGCGGGCGGCGACCGTCATCCCGGGGATGTCGGGGCCGAGCGTCGGCATCATCGAGCGCTGGAGCCCCAGCGACAGTTCCCGTTCGGTCTCGGCGACCCCGGCCCGGGTCAGTGCCTGCGCGAGCATCCGCGCCACGGTCGTCAGTACGGACCGCTCGTCCGGTGAGAACGACACCGGGTGCTTGAAGCCCGCCATCCAGGCGCCCATGGTGTGCCCCGCGACGATCAGCGGCAGGAAGGCCCAGGACTCGCGCCCGAAACCGCTGGCGAGCGGCCAGGTGACCGGGTAGCGGCGGCTGTAGTCGTCGGGCGACGGCAGATAGATCGCCCGCCCCGTCCGCACCACCTCGGCGGCCGGGTAGTCGGTCTCCAGCGGCATGTCGGTGAACGGGTCCTCGTCGCCCACGCTGTGCCCGTGGTGCCCGATGACCGTCAGCCGCTCGCCCGAGACGCCGAAGACCGCCAGGCCGTCCGGCGAGAAGCCCGGCATGGAGAGCGAGGCGGCGACCCGCAGCACCTCCGTGGTCGACCTGGCCTCGGCCAGCGCCCGGCCCGCGTCCAGCAGGAAGGCCTCGCGGGAGCGGCGCCAGTCCCCGGTGATGGGGGTGTGCGCCCCGGTGGTGCCGGGCTGCGGCTCGGCGACCTCCTGGAGGGTGCCGACCAGTATGTAGTTCGCGCGGTCCGCCGCGTCGGCCGGGAGCGGCTTGGAACGGCTGCGCACGATGCGCAGCACCCGGCCGCTCCCGTCCACGATCCGCAGCCGGGCCTCGGCGAGGGTGCCCTCGGCGCGTGCGAGGTTCACCACCCCGTAGATCTCGTTCCAGTCGACGGGGTGGAAACGGGAACGCACCGCGGACTCGCGGAAGACACCGGCCGCGGCGGGCAGCTCCAGCAGCCGGGCCGCCTCCGCGTCGAGCGTGACGGTCCCGGCTGTGTTGTCCCAGCGCCACAGACCGGTCGCGGTCGCGGCCAGGACGTCCTCGGTGCGCATTGCCCTACTTTAAGAAGATCTGCTCCGTGGACGCCACCGAGGGGTGGCCTCACCGGCCCCCGGATGATCTTGAAATGTCAATGTCAATGATTCGGTGCGGGTGCGGGCGGTAGCCTGGGGAGGCTGAATCCACCCCGAACCGCGAAGACTGGATGAACGACGATGCATCGGTACAGGTCCCACACCTGCGGCGAGCTCCGCGCCTCTGACGTCGGCACCGACGTCCGGCTGAGCGGCTGGCTGCACAATCGCCGAGACCTGGGCGGCATCCTCTTCATCGATCTGCGCGACCACTACGGTCTGGTGCAGCTCGTCGCCCGCCCGGGCACCCCCGGCAACGAGGCGCTGGCGAAGCTCACCAAGGAGACCGTCGTACGGATCGACGGCAAGGTCTCCGCGCGCGGCGCCGACAACGTGAACCCGGAGCTCCCGACCGGCGAGATCGAGATCGAGGTCACCGAGGTCGAGGTGCTGGGCGAGGCCGCCCCGCTGCCCTTCACGATCAACGCCGAGGACGGGGTCAACGAGGAGCGGCGCCTGGAGTACCGCTTCCTCGACCTGCGCCGCGAGCGCATGCACCGCAACATCATGCTGCGCTCGGCGGTCATCGCCGCCATCCGCGCCAAGATGGTGGCCCTCGGCTTCAACGAGATGGCGACCCCGATCCTCACCGCGACCTCCCCCGAGGGCGCCCGTGACTTCGTCGTCCCGTCCCGTCTGAACCCGGGCAAGTTCTACGCCCTGCCGCAGGCCCCGCAGCAGTTCAAGCAGCTGCTGATGATCTCCGGTTTCGACCGCTACTTCCAGATCGCGCCGTGCTTCCGCGACGAGGACGCCCGCGCGGACCGTTCGCCCGGCGAGTTCTACCAGCTCGACGTCGAGATGTCGTTCGTCGAGCAGGAGGACGTCTTCCGGCCGATCGAGAAGCTGATGACCGAGCTCTTCGAGGAGTTCGGCAACGGCCGCCACGTCACCTCGCCGTTCCCGCGCATCCCGTTCCGCGAGTCGATGCTGAAGTACGGCAACGACAAGCCCGACCTGCGCGCCAAGCTGGAACTGGTTGACATCTCCGACGTCTTCGCTGACTCGGAGTTCAAGGCGTTCGCCGGCAAGCACGTCCGCGCCCTCCCGGTCCCGGACACCGCCGGTCAGTCCCGGAAGTTCTTCGACGGCCTCGGTGACTACGCCGTCCAGCACGGCGCCAAGGGCCTGGCCTGGGTCCGCGTCGGCGAGGACGGCACCCTGGCGGGTCCGATCGCCAAGTTCCTCACCGAGGCGGACGTCAAGACCCTCACCGAGCGTCTCGCCCTCGTCCCCGGCCACGCCGTCTTCTTCGGCGCGGGCGAGTTCGACGAGGTCTCCAAGATCATGTCCGCCGTCCGTGTCGAGGCCGCCAAGCGCGCCGGCCACTTCGAGGAGGGCGTCTTCCGGTTCTGCTGGGTCGTCGACTTCCCGATGTACGAGAAGGACGAGGACACCGGAAAGATCGACTTCTCCCACAACCCCTTCTCGATGCCCCAGGGCGGCCTGAAGGACCTGGAGGAGAAGGACCCGCTGGACATCCTCGCCTGGCAGTACGACATCGTCTGCAACGGCATCGAGCTGTCCTCCGGCGCCATCCGCAACCACGAGCCCGAGCTGATGCTCAAGGCCTTCGAGATCGCCGGTTACGACCGCGAGACCGTCGAGCACGAGTTCGCGGGCATGCTCCGCGCCTTCCGCCTCGGCGCCCCGCCGCACGGCGGCATCGCCCCGGGAGTCGACCGCATCGTGATGCTGCTGGCCGACGAGCCCAACATCCGCGAGACCATCGCCTTCCCGCTCAACGGCAATGCCCAGGACCTGATGATGGGCGCCCCGACGGAGCTGGACGAGACCCGTCTGCGCGAGCTGAACATCCAGCTCCGCAAGCCGGTGGCGACGGCGAAGGAGAAGGCGGACGCCAGGGACTCCGTGGCGAGGGACACCGGCGCGAAGTAGGACCGACCGGCCTTCGGGGCGGCCGGAGCGTCACCGGTTCCGCCCCGGTTCCACGTGAAACATCCCCCGGCCGACCTCGGCCGGGGGATGTTTCATGTCCGGGCCCTCTCACGTCGCGTTCAGGGCCACCGTCGGATGGAGACGGGAGGCGCGGATCGCCGGGTAGAGGCCCGCGACCACGCCGATCAGGAGCGTGGCGGCCAGCCCGCCCGCCAGGGACCAGGGCGGGACCACCGCCGTCCACCCCTGGAACCACGCGAATCCGTACGTCGTCGCCGCGCCCAGCAGCGCGCCCGTCGCCCCGCCCAGCGCCGACAGCAGCAGCGACTCGGTCAGGAACTGGAGCCGGATCGCTCCCCGGGTCGCGCCCAGCGAGCGGCGCAGGCCGATCTCCTGGCGGCGCTCCAAAACGGAGATGACCATGGTGTTGGCGACGCCCACCCCGCCGACCAGGAGGGCCACCGCGCCCAGGCCGAGCATCAGGGTCGTCAGGCCCTCGTCGGTGGCGGCCTTGGCGGCCAGCGCGTCCGAGGGCCGGGAGACCTTGATGCCCATCTCGTCGCCGGGGCTGATGGTGCGGGCCAGGATCGCCCGTACGTCCGCCACCGAGGCGTCCGTGGAGCGCTCGAAGACGGTGGTGGGGTGGCCGTCGAAGCCGAAGTAGCGTTCGGCGGCGGGGAATCCGACCATGGCCACCCGGTCCAGGTTGGGGACCAGTTCGAGCGGTCGGAGGATGCCGACGACGGCCACGCGGGTGTTGTTCATCATGATCGTCTCGCCGGTGCGGGTGACGCCGAGGCGCTGTGCGGCCACCGCGCCGAGCACCGTCGTCGGAAGCCGTTCGCCGGCCGGGGTCAGCCAGGTGCCCCTGTCGACCTCGCCGCCGAGCGCGGAGAGCAGGTCGGCGCGGACCGCCTGGGCGGTGACGCCCGCGGTGCGCTCCTCGGGGACCACGTCGCTGCGCCGGATGCGGGCGTCGATGTCGGCGCTGGCCGTGGCGTGCCGTACCGGGCCGATGCGCTCGACCATCGCGACCGCGTTCCTGGGCAGCTTGATCTCGTTCCCCATGGCGTCCTTGCCCGCCTCGGCGGTGAGCAGATTGGTGCCGAGGCGGTCGAGACGGGCCATCAGGTCCGCGCGGCTCGACTCGGACAGCCCGACGACCGCGACCACGGTCGCGATGCCGATGGCGATGCCGAGCGCCGAGAGCACCACACGCGCACGCCGCGCGCGCAGGCCGACCGAGCCGACGCGCAGGACGTCGCGGGGGGAGAGGCGGGCGGGCCTGAGATCGTTCTTCATGAACCGGCCTTCTGCGTCCGTGGGCCGAGGGGCGCGCCGGAGCGCGTGTCCGAGACGATCTCGCCGTCCCTGAAGCGGACCCGGCGCGGCAGCGAGTCCGCGATCTCGTTGTCGTGGGTGATCACGCAGACGGTGGTGCCGGCCGCGTTCAGCTCGTGCAGCAGCTCCATGACGATCCCGCCGGACGTGGTGTCCAGTGCCCCGGTCGGCTCGTCGGCCAGCAGCAGCCGGGGCCTGCCCACCAGGGCGCGGGCGATGGCCACGCGCTGCTTCTCGCCGCCGGACAGCTCGTTCGGCGTGTGCGAACCGCGGTGCTCCAGCCGCACCCCGGCGAGCGCCTCCCGCGCACGGGCACGCCGTTCCCTGGGCGGGACGCCCGCGTACAGCAGTCCGTCGGCGACGTTGTCCACCGCGTCGCGCCCGGCCGCCAGGTGGAAGTGCTGGAAGACGAAGCCGATGTGGCGGGCGCGCAGTGCGGAGAGCCGGGAGTCGGAGAGCTCGGACACGTCGTAGCCGGCGATCCGGACGGTGCCGGTGGTGGGCCTGTCGAGGGTGCCCATGATGTTGAGCATCGTGGACTTTCCGGAGCCGGACGGGCCGACGACGGCGAGGAGTTCGCCCTCCTCGACGGTGAGGCTCACCGAGCGCAGGGCGTGGACGCCGCCGGGGTACGACTTGCCGGCGTCCCGCAGTTCGATGACCGGGGCCGTGGTCATGACTTCGCCACTCCGACCTTCAGGCCCTCGCGCACATCCGGTCCGGAGACCTCGATCTGCCCGTCGGCGGTCATGCCCGTCTCCACCCGCACCATCCTCGACGTGGCGCCCTCGACGACCTGGAGGCCGTAGCCGCCGTCCTCGCCGCGCAGCGCGACGACCGCCTCGACGGGGACCGCGAGGACCCCCTTGCGCGCCTCGCTGACGAACTTCACGCTCGCCGGTGCCCGGGTGTCCTCGCCGGAAGCGGCGCCCGCCCCGCCGTCCAGGACGACCTCGACGGTGATGCCGTCCTGGGCGGCCGCCTCGCCCCCGGCGGCGGACGCCTCGGGGCGCACCGTCCCGGCGACGTGCCCGGCGACGCTCTTCCCGCTCGGCAGGGTGACCTCGACCTTGGTGCCCCGTGAGGTGAGCGCGCCGTCGCTCTGGTCGAGCTGTGCCCGTACGACGGGTCTGGTGGAGGCGACCGTCAGGACCGGCCCGTCCGGGCCGACCTGGTCGGCGAGCGCAGCGTCGGCGGAGACCACCTTGACCGGGCCGGGCTGGAAGACGACGTCGCCCTTGCCGACCCTGCCGGTGGGCTCGCGGTTGAGGGACTTCTGCCACTGCTTCACGGCGGCCGCGGTGTCCTCGTCGTACCGGACGTCGACGTAGAGCCGCGATCCGTACCCCAGGTCGCGCAGATTGCGCTCCAGCTGCAGCACGTCGCTGCCCCGGTCGCCGGGCTTCATCTCGCGGAACATCGGGACCGGCCCGTAGAGGAGGGTGACGGGCTTGTCGTTCAGCTCGTACAGCGCCTGCCCCATGGTCAGCGTCTTCCCTTCGGGAGCGGCGACCGTGACGGTGCCCTCGACGGCGGACTTGACGGCGCGGCGCTGCGCGAAGTCGAGCCTGCCGTCGACCGTCCTGGACTGCACGAGGTCGGTGCGTACGACGGCCGCGGTGGCGGGCGGCAGGTCGCCGCCCTTGCCCGAGGCGCCCGCGTCGCCGTCGCCGCCGAGGAACAGGACGCCCCCGGCGACGGCGGCGGCGACGGTCACCGCGCCGAGCGCGAGGAGTGCGGCGCGGTGCTTCACTGCATGCCGTCCAGACCGTCGAGCAGCTTCGACCTGCACGCCTCGCGGGCCTTCTTGTACGTCGGCGAGTTCGAGTCGATGACCGGGGACGCCGGGTTCGGGTCGCCGCCCGGCTGGGCGTTGCCGCCGCTCATGGTCGGGTTGGTGAACCGGGAGACGCCGTTGTCCCGCATGCACTTGGCGTGCGCGAGCATCGACTCGTAGGCCTTCTGCTCGTCGCGCTCGGGCTCGGCCGACATGGCCGCCTGCAGCTCGGCCACGCAGGCACCGTTCCGGCCGCCCTTGATGCCCTCGTTGCGGCCCGGCTGGGAGCCGATCTCGTTGACCTTGTCCCAGTCGAGGTAGCCGCTGAGCGTGGGGTCGGGGAAGTCCTTGTAGCCGCCCTTGACGCGCATGCACTGGACGTACTTCATCTGGGCGTCGTAGAAGGCGCTCTTGGCCGCGGGCGGGGCGCTCGGTTCGCTCGCGTCCTTCGTGGCGCCGGCCGTCGGTGTCCGCGGCACGTCGGCGATCGCGTCGTCCTTCTTCGTGCCGCCCGTGCCGTCGTCCCCGCCGCCGCAGCCGACGGAGAGGGCGAGCACGGGCAGGGCCACGAGGGCGGCCATGCGCAGCCCGGTGGTGGGTCGGTTCGTGCGGTGTTTCGTCCTGAGGAAGGTCATGCGCCGCACGCTCGCCGCCACAGATGATGGCCCGTCCATGGCCGCATGATGGGAACGTAACAATGCCCCCGCCTGCGCGTCCGCCCCCGTGCACAGCCGACGGGAACGGTCCGGACATGCCCATAATCGGCCCCATGCCGCATGTGTTGCTCATCGAGGACGACGCGTCCGTACGGGACGGGATGGAGCTCGTGCTGCGCCGGCACGGGTACGGCGTGGACACCGCCGCCACCGGCGAGCAGGCCCTCGCCCTGCTGGCCGGGGAGCGGGGTGCCCGGGTCGAGCTGGCCGTGCTGGACCTGATGCTGCCCGGCATGGACGGCTTCGAGGTGTGCCGCCGCATCCGTGCCCGCTCGGCGACCCTGCCGGTCATCATGCTGACCGCGCGCGGCGACGACCAGGACATCGTGACCGGCCTGGAGGCGGGCGCCGACGACTACGTCGTCAAGCCCGTCACCGCCCCCGTCCTGGAGGCCCGCATCCGGGCCGCGCTGCGGCGCGCGGAACCGTCCGCGGCGGCGCAGGGGGCCGGCGCCGACCTCGCCGGGCTGGTGATCGACCGTGCCGGGCTGACCGTCACCAAGCACGGCACCCCGATTCCGCTGCCGCCCACCGAGCTGCGGCTGCTGCTGGAGCTCTCGGCCTCCCCCTGCCAGGTCTTCAGCCGCGAACAGCTCCTGGAATCCGTCTGGGACCACACCTTCCTGGGCGACTCCCGGCTGGTGGACGCGGCAGTCGGCCGGCTGCGCGCCAAGCTGGAGGACATACCGTCCAAGCCCCGCTACGTCCAGACGGTGCGGGGCTTCGGCTACCGCTTCGGGCCGCTGTGAACCGTACGGATCGCGCCGGGCGCCCCGCCGCCCCGAGGAGACGCTCGCTGCGCCTCGTCGGCGGGCTGCGCACCCGGCTCGTCGTCACCTTCGTCGTCGTCGCCCTCATCAGCGCGGTGACCGCGACCGCCCTCGCCTACCGGGACGCCCGCACCGCCGTCCTCCAGCGCACCCAGAACGCGGCCGTGAACGACCTCCGGGAGCGGGTCGGCGCGGTGGCCGCCGACTTCGACCTGCCGCCCGACCAGCGCTCGCTGTCCCGGTTCGCGGCGAAGGTGTCCGAGGGCATCGGCGGGAACATCGTGGTCGCCCGCTACCAGGACCTGTCCGCCGTCTCCGACTCGTTCGCCGACACCACGTCCCGGATCACCGTCGAGCTGCGCACCGCCGTCATGACCGGCGGCGACGCCGAGTTCCAGCGGGTGCGGTGGCGGGGCGAGCCCTATCTGGTCGTCGGCATGCCCGTGACGTACGCCGACGGGGACCGCAGCGCCTCCGGGCTGGAGGTCTACGCGATCTCCGACCTGCGGGCCGAGCGCGACGACACGGCCGCGCTGCTGGACTCCGTACGGACGGGCATCGTGCCGGTGGTGCTGCTGGCCGCCGTCCTCGCGCTGCTGGCCGCGGGGACGGTCCTGCGGCCGGTACGGAAGCTGGGCCGGGCCACCCGCGAGCTGGCGGCCGGGGACCTCGGCAGCCGGGTCGCCGTCACCGGGCACGACGAACTCGCCGACCTGGCGCGGACGTTCAACGAGACCGCCGACGCGCTCCAGGAGTCCGACGCGGATCTGCGCGAGCAGGAGGCGAAGGCGCGCCGCTTCGTGGCGGACGTGTCGCACGAACTGCGCACGCCCCTCGCCGCGATGACGATGGTCGCGACGGTGCTGGAGGAGGACGCCGACCAGCTGCCGCCGGACGCGGCGCGGGCGGCCCGTACCGTCGGCGCGGAGACGGCCCGGCTGTCCCGGCTGGTCGAGGACCTGATGGAGATCTCCCGCTTCGACGCCGGGGCGGCCCGGCTGAACGCGGCGGAGACCGATCTCGCCGACACCGTACGGGCGTCCCTGGCGCTGCGCGGCTGGACCGACCGGGTCCGGACAGAGCTCGACGAGGGGGTACGGGCGGTGGTCGACCGGCGCCGGATCGACGTGATCGTCGCGAACCTGGTGGGCAACGCGCTGCGGCACGGCGCCCCGCCGGTCACCGTGACCCTCACGACGGCCCCGGCCGCGGACGGCGAACGGGTGGTGCTGTCCGTCGCCGACCACGGCCCGGGGCTGCCGCCGGAGGCGGGGGAGCGGGTCTTCGACCGGTTCTACAAGGCGGACACGGCCCGCACGCGCGGCGCGGCCGACGACAGCGGACAGGGCAGCGGCCTGGGCATGGCGATCGCGTGGGAGAACGCCCGCCTGCACGGCGGCACGATCGACGCGGCGGACGGGCCGGATCGCGGCGCGGTGTTCACCCTGCGGCTGCCCCTGCGACGTACGGGAGAGGACACGGAGTGATGAAGCGCCGACAGGGCATCGCGGTCGCCGTACTGGGCGCCGCCCTCGCGGGCTGCGGGGTCCAGCCGACCGGGGTGATAGGCGCGGGCGAGCCCGCGTCCGGGCTGACGCGCGGCATGCGGCTGTACTACGCGTCGGCCGGCGGGCTGCGCGCGGTACCGCTGATCGACCAGGAGGTCGACGACCTCAACGACGTGGTGAAGCTGCTCGGCGCGAGGACGCCGCCCGCCGATCAGGGCGGGCTCACCTCCCTCGTCCACCTCGGCGGCTACTCGGCGACCGGCTCGGGCACCCGGGTCACGGTGCGGCTGGAGGGCCTCTACGGGGAGTCGGGACGCGACCAGGCCACCGGTCAGCTGGTGTGCACCCTGGCGCGCGCCCAGTCCGTACTCGAACCGAAGGTCAGGACCGACGACGTCGAGGTCACCCTGCGCCCGTCCGAGGGACCCGCGATGGGCCCCTACCGGTGCGCGGAGTTCCTCGACGGGTGAGCGGTCACCGGCACCGGCACCGGTTCCTGACCGGTACTCAGAACCTCGTTCCCCGCGGAGCGGGAGGGCCCGGAACCTACATGCACGAGACGGTTCCGGGCCGCTTCGGCGCGCGTGTCCGGAGGCCGGTACAGCCGTATGGCCCCCGTACGGATTCGCGCTCGCGCGACGCGGCGTTAACTGGGGTCGGCGGCAAGAGGCGTGACGGGGAGCTCGCCCGTGCTGCCGTCACCCCACCACCGCTGAGGAGTTCCTGTGTCCGTTTCCCGCCCGTCGGCCCCCCGGCGTCCCCCGTACGCCCTCCCTGTCGGTGCCTGTGCCGCCGCGCTGCTGCTGCTCACCGGGTGCGGCGAAACCTCCGGGAACGCCGCCCACAAGGACCCCGCCGCCCGGGCGGGCGCCACGGCCACCGCCGGTGTCGCGGGCCCGCCCGCCGAACGGGCACGGAGACCGGCCGCCCCGGCGCCGCAGGCGCCGGTCGTCCGGCCGCGCGAGATCCCCGCGCTCGGGCCGAGGACCCGGGCCGAGATCCCGGCCTCCTCCAAACAGGTCTTCGTCGTCACCGGCGACGGCTACGACTCCAGCCGGTCCACCGCGGTCCTCTACGCCCGCGACAACCCGGCCCTGGGCTGGCTGCCCGTCACGAGCCGCTGGCCGGCCCACAACGCGCTGAACGGCTGGACCGACGAGCACTGGGAGGGCGACCTCCGCTCCCCGGTCGGGGTCTACGGGCTGTCCTACGCGGGCGGGCTGTTCGAGCCCCCCGAGACGGCCTTCCCCTATGACCGGAACCCGGCGTTCGTGGTGAGCGGCGAGGGCTTCGACGGGGAGCCGCTCGAAGGGTCCTTCGACTATGTCGTCGCCATCGACTACAACCGGACCCCCGGGGTCACCCCCCTCGACCACGAACGCCCGCTCGGCCAGGAACGCGGCGGCGGCATCTGGATCCACGTCGACCACGGCGGCCCGACCCAGGGCTGCATCTCACTCCCCCTGGACCGGATGCGGGAACTCCTGAGCACCCTCGACCCGGCGAAGAACCCGGTCGTGGTGATGGGCGACGCGGAGGCACTGGAGCGGTGAACGGGATACGGGCCGGGAGGCGGGCCCGTACGCTGGAGGCAGCCCGTTTCCGTTCCAGGAGGCAGTGATGACCGTGACTGACGAGGGTGTGCTGACACAGGAGGTCTTCGAGGACCTTGCCCGTCACGCCATACGCGCCGAGGAAGCACTGCGTCTGGAGTTCGTGAACGGGAAAATGGGGGTCAAGGCTGTGCCGGACGGGGATCACGGGCGAATCATCGAGTGGCTCACCCGGCAGTGCATGCAGGCTGATCCCGGCCGCTGGCTCTACGCCGAACAGGGGCTGCGCATCGAGACGTACCGCAGGGGGAACGCCCGGCCCGATGGGGCGCTCGCTCGCAGTGGGACCTTCGTCGGCCAAGGCGAATGGGCCAGCGCCGACGGAGTCCTGATGGTCGTCGAGGTCACCTCGTACGACGAGGACACCGACCGCCGGGACCGGGTCGAGAAGCCGCGCGCGTATGCCGAGACCGGGATCCCCGTCTATCTGCTCATCGACCGCGACACCTGCGAGGTCAAGGTGCACTCGCAGCCCGACGGTGTGCGGTACGAGCAGGTGGTGACGGTTCCGTTCGGGAAGAACGTCGAACTGCCCGACCCGGTGGGTATCGAACTGGACACCGAGCCGCTGAAGAACTGGGTCCGCTGACCGGGGGGCGGAGCACATACGGCAGCACGGCGAAGGGCGGGACCGGCACGCGGTCCCGCCCTTCGCCACATGTGTGTGAGACCCGCCTACGCGGGCTTCTCCTCCAGGCGCGGGAACAGCACCGCGCCCTTCGTCACCGTCGCGCCCGCCGGGAGCCGGCCCCAGTTGCCCGCGTCCTGGACGCGCTGGTCGGCCAGGGCGCCCAGGGACTCCTCGGCGCCCAGGGACTCCCACAGCTTCTGCGAGGTCTCCGGCATCACGGCGTTGAGCAGGACCGCGACACCGCGCAGCGACTCGGCGGCCGTGTAGAGGATCGTCGCGAGGCGGGCCTGGTCCTCGGGGGAGCCCGCTGCGTCAGCAGTACCGGAGAATGCGGTCTTGGCGACCTTCCAGGGCTCCTGCTCCGTGATGTAGCCGTTGACCTGCTTCACGAAGTCGAAGATCGCCAGGATGCCGGCCTGGAAGTCCAGCTCCTCGCCGATCTTCTCGTCGGCCGCGGCGACGGCCTTCGCCAGACCGTCCTGGATCGCCTGCTCGGCCTCACCCGACGCGGTGGCCTCCGGGAGCGTCCCGCCGAAGTACTTGCCGACCATGGCCGCGACGCGCGAGGCGAGGTTGCCGTAGTCGTTGGCGAGCTCGGAGGTGTAGCGGGCCGAGAAGTCCTCCCAGGAGAACGAGCCGTCGCTGCCGAACGCGATGGCGCGCAGGAAGTACCAGCGGTACGCGTCCACGCCGAAGTGCGAGGTCAGGTCCTGCGGCTTGATGCCCGTCAGGTTCGACTTCGACATCTTCTCGCCGCCGACCATCAGCCAGCCGTTGGCCGCGATCCGGCCCGGCAGCGGCAGACCCTGCGCCATCAGCATCGCGGGCCAGATCACCGCGTGGAAGCGGAGGATGTCCTTGCCCACCAGGTGCACGTTCGCGGGGAAGGTCCCGTCGAACTTCTCCTGGTTGGCGCCGTAGCCGACCGCCGTGGCGTAGTTCAGCAGGGCGTCGACCCACACGTAGATGACGTGCTTCTCGTCCCACGGCACCGGGACGCCCCAGTCGAAGGTCGAGCGGGAGATGGAGAGGTCCTGGAGGCCCTGCTTGACGAAGTTCACGACCTCGTTGCGGGCGGACTCGGGCTGGATGAAGCCCGGGTTGTTCGCGTAGAACTCCATCAGCTTCGGGCCGTAGGCGCTCAGCTTGAAGAAGTAGTTCTCCTCCTTGAGGATCTCCACCGGCTTCTTGTGGATCGGGCACAGCTTGACGCCGTCCTCGCCCTCCACGAGGTCGCCGGGGAGCTTGTACTCCTCGCAGCCCACGCAGTACGGGCCCTCGTAGCCGCCCTTGTAGATCTCGCCCTTGTCGTACAGGTCCTGCACGAACTCCTGCACCCGGTCGGTGTGCCGCTTCTCCGTCGTACGGATGAAGTCGTCGTTCGCGATGTTCAGGTGCTCCCAGAGGGGCTTCCATGCCTCCTCGACGAGCTTGTCGCACCATTCCTGGGGCGTGACGTCGTTCGCCTCGGCAGTGCGCATGATCTTCTGACCGTGCTCGTCCGTGCCGGTGAGGTACCACACCTTCTCGCCGCGCTGGCGGTGCCAGCGCGTGAGCACGTCGCCTGCGACGGTCGTGTAGGCGTGGCCCAGGTGAGGAGCGTCGTTGACGTAGTAGATGGGGGTCGATACGTAGAAACTCTTCACGCCGTCGCCCCCTTGCTTCTCGGATCCAGTGGCCGCCATGGTCGAAATCCTAACGGCCTGCGGGAGATCAACTCACACCGATAAACCCCGCCACGGCCGTGGAGACCTTTGCGAAACATCCCTTCCCGTAACAAAGACGCATCCTGGGAGGGAGTGGACACGCGTGTACGAGGCAGGGGACATCACGATGCGGGTACTGGTCGCCGAGGACGAGGAAATCCTGGCGGAGCTGGTCGCCACCGGGCTGCGGCGGGCCGGGTTCGCCGTCGACACGGTGTACAGCGGTGACGCCGCCCTCGCCTACCTGGGGCTGCACGACTACGACGTCGTCGTCCTCGACCGCGACCTGCCGCGGGTGCACGGCGACGACGTGGCGCGCGGCCTCGTCGCCTCCGGTTCCCGGACCAGGATCCTGATGCTCACCGCCGCCGGTTCCATGGAGGACCGGGTCGCCGGACTCGACCTCGGCGCCGACGACTACCTGGGCAAACCCTTCGAGTTCCCCGAGCTGGTGTCGCGGGTACGGGCGCTGCGGCGGCGCAGCGCCCGCCCCGTGCCGCCGCAGCTGGAACGGCACGGCATCCGGCTCGACACCGTACGGCGCACCGCCGCGCGGGACGGGCGGGAGCTGGACCTCTCGCCGAAGGAGTTCACCGTGCTCCAGCTGCTGCTGGAGGCCGACGGCGGGACCGTCAGCGCCGAGGAGCTGCTGGAGCGGGCCTGGGACGCCAACGCCGATCCCTTCACCGGCGCCGTCCGCGTCTGCATGAGCAAGCTCCGCGGGAAGCTCGGCGAACCGGCGCTGATCCGTACGGTGCAGGGCGTGGGGTACGCCCTGTGAGGCGCTTCGCGCAGGTGCCGCACTCCAGGATCCGGACTCGGATCGCGCTCGTGTACGGCGGAGTGTTCCTGATCCTCGGCACGGCGCTGCTCGCCACCGTCAACCTCGCCTCCCGCGCCGGTACGGACTCCCAGGCGCGCGACATCGCCCGCACGGCCGCGGTCGTCCAGCCCGGTTACGCGGTGAACGGTCCGCTGGTCACCCGGCGCAGTCTCGGCCCGCCCACCGTCTACGACCTCACCGACCACGTCAGCGACGCGGCCGGGCACCAGCTGCTCATCTGGTCCGCGGCCTCGCTGCTCGTCATGACGGCCTGCGCGGTCGGCGTGGGCTGGTGGACCGCGGGGCGGGTGCTGCGCCCCGTCCACGCCATGACCGCGAAGGCGCGCCGCCTCTCCGAGCACAATCTGCACGAGCGGATCGCGTCCAGCGGGCCGGACGACGAGCTGAAGGAGCTGGGCGACACGCTCGACGCGCTGCTGGCCCGGCTGGAGAAGGCCTTCGACAGTCAGCGGCGGTTCATCGCCAACGCCTCCCACGAGCTGCGGACCCCGCTGGCCACCCAGCGGGCCGCGATCCAGATCGGTCTGGACGACCCGTCCCCGGAGGATCTCGTACGGACCCGGCAGACGCTCCTGGACAACAACCGGCGCAGCGAGCGGCTCATCGAGGGGCTGCTGGTCCTGGCCCGCAGCGAGCGCGGGCTCGCCGAGGGCGAGCGGGAGACGGTGGACCTCGCGCAGGTGGTGGCGGAGGAGACGGCCCGGCACCCGGGCGTGCGGGCCGACACCCACTTCTGCAGGGTGCGGGGGAACCGGATGCTGCTCGCGCAGCTGGTGGCGAATCTGCTGGCCAACGCGGTCACGTACAACGTGCCGGGCGGGACGGTGGACGTGGCGCTGGTGACGGCCGGCGGCGGGGCGCTGCTGGAGGTGCGCAATACCGGGCCCGTGGTGGACGCGGCGGACATCCCCGGGCTGTTCGAGCCGTTCCGGCGGGGTGAGGGCAAGGACCGGATGGGGCGGGGGTCGGGGCTCGGCCTCTCGATCGTGCGCTCCATCGCCGTCGCGCACGGCGGTACGGTCACGGCGGTGCCGGGCCCGGGGGGCGGGCTCGCCGTGACCGTACGTCTGCCGGTGGATCAGGCGCCGGCCGCGGTGTCGCGGGCCGCGATCCACGCGGGGAGCGCGGCGAGGACCTCGCGGTAGAACGCGGTGTCCGCGACCTCGCGGGGCGCGGGGCCCGCGTGGAAGAACCCGGCGTTCGGGGCGTCCAGCTTGCGCAGGAAGTCGAAGCCCTTGGCGTCCTCGTCGCCGAACGCGACGAACTGGAAGAACAGCGGCAGCCGCGCCGCGTCGGCCAGCGCCTGCTTGGCGGCCTGCTTGGCGTCCGGCGGGCCGTCCGTCTGGAAGACCACCAGGGCGGGGCCGGTCGCCTCCGACTTCTCGTAGTGCGCGACGACCTCTTCGACGGCGCGCTGGTAGTTCGTACGGCCGAGGCGGCCGAGGCCCGCGTTCAGCTCGTCGATCCGGCCCTCGTGGTCGGCGAGGCCGACCGTGCCGGTGCCGTCGATGTCCGTCGAGAAGAAGACGACGGGGACGGTCGCGTTCTCGTCCAGGTGCGCGGCGAGCGCGACGGTGCGGTCGCCCAGGTGCTGGGCGCTGCCGTCCTTGTAGAACGGCCGCATGGAGCCGGAGCGGTCGAGGACCAGGTACACGGTGGCCCGCAGCCCGGTCAGCCCGTGGGCCTTCAGCCCGGCCTGCGCGGCCTTGTACGCGTCGACGAGCCCGGGAGCACGCGACTTGACCCGGGCGAGGGTGACGGCGGGCTTGGGCGTGGAGGCGGGTGCGGGAGTGGAGGCGGATGCCGGGGCCGGGGCCGGGGTCGCTTCGGGGGTGGGCTCGGGCTCGGGTTCCGCCTGCGCCTCGGGCTCGGCGGACTGTGCGGCCTCGGGCTCGGCGGGGGCTTCGGGCTCGGCCTTGACCGGCTCGCCCTCGGGCTCGGCCTTGACCGGCTCGGGCTCGGCTTCGACCTCGACCTCGATCTTGACCGGCTTCGGTTCGGCTTCGACTTCGACCTCGACCTCGATCTTGACCGGCTCCGGTTCGGCTTCGGCCTTGACCGGCTCGGCTTCGGCTTCGGCCTCGGCCTCGGCAGGCTCCGGCTCTGCGGCTACGGACTCGGCCTTCGCCTCGGCGACGGCCGGCTCCGCCTCGGCGGGCGTCTCCACGACCTCCGCCTCCGCAGCCTCCACGACCTCTGCCTTCGGCTCCTCTGCCTTCGGCTCCTCTGCCTTCGGCTCCTCCGGCTCCTCCGGCTCCGCCGTCGCCTCTGCCTCTGCCTTCGGCTTCGGCTCCGGCTCCGGCTTCGTCGACTCCGGCTTCGGGGCCGAACCCTGCGACGGAACCGTGGGGATGGACGGCTTGTCGAAGGCGGCCGCCACCAGGTCCGAGGCCAGACCGCTGTCGTCGGCGGAACGGGGAGAGGCGGGGGCCGGGACCGTGGCCTTCGTGGCCGGGGCGGTTTCGAGCACCGGGGCCGGCTCGTCCGCCGTCTCCGTCGCCTTGACCGACTCCGGCTCCGACTCCGCGGGCGCGGTGCGCTCGGTCTGGGGCGGGACCGTGGCCGTCGGCGTGTCCTGCTCCGCGCGGTCACGGCCGAACACCTTGCGCAGCAAGCTCCGAATGCCCATGGGCGAGGCCTTTCGCGTGAGTTGGGTGCGAGAAATGTCCGACCTGCGGGAATTGATCCCTGGCCAGGGCGGATACGTAAGGTTAGCGGCCGGATCCGGCCCTTCGGTGGCGCGGCCCGCCCGTGTGGGAACTGAGCCGGAACCGATCCCTGAACGAGTCCTGTGCGCATGCCGTGCGGGCCTGATGTACGTCGTTCAAATGTGCGCACCAGGTCTTGAGTTGCCTTGTTAACGTGAACGAACGGTGTGCCTGGCGCGAAGTCAGGTGCACCGTTGTCCGTTGTTCGCCCGCGTTGTCAAGAAGGGCTCCTCATGGGAAAACCATCCCGTAGAACGCGTTTTGCCGCCTGTGCCGTCGCGGCAGGGGCGATGCTTTCCGGCCTCGTTCCGGCAGCCGGTGCCGCCGCCGCCCCGGCGTCCGTCCCGCCGTCCGCGGCGCGGGCCGCCGACGACCCCGTACCGGGCAACGAAGGCATGCCGGACGACGGCTTCGACAATGAATCCGAAGGCGAGCAGGACGACTTCGCCGGAACCGGAACCGGAACCGCAGCGGGCGATGGGGCCGCTTCCGCCGCCCCGGGCGGCTCCGCGCTCGCCGCAGCCCCCGTCCCGGGACGGGCCGCCGACTTCAAGCTGGCGAAGGGCACCGACATCTCGGGTCTCGTCACCAAGCTGGACGACGCACTGCCCAAGCAGGGCCTCACCGAGCTGATGGAACAGGCCAACCGGCCCGCCGACTGGGAGGGCGCCTGCGGGGCCGCCGGGATCTACGGACCCGATCTGGCGGTCAACCACCGCGTCTGCTGGAAGAGCGACGACGCCACCTCCTCGGAGTGGGTGCCGCAGGCCATCACCGGAGTCTCGGACGCGCAGGAGGACGAGGACTGGGGCACGTCCAACTCCGAGCCGATCGCCGTGGCCGGTTACGACGCGGAGAACCCGGGCCGCAGCGACTACGCCTCCGGCAAGGACAACTGCCTCCTGAGCCCGGTGCCGGACGCCTGCAACGAGAAGGGCATCCGGGTCAGCTTCTTCAACCAGGCGACCAAGATGTACCGCCATGTGCTGCTGGTCTGGCCGTACATGAACTCCAAGGACCACATCTCCTTCGACGCGCTGCACGCGCGCGAGGGCAAGTGCCTCACCGAGGTGACGTCCGCCTGCGCCGCGCAGAACGGCATCCACGCCGGTGGAATGGTCTGGTACGGCAACTATCTGTACGTCGCCGACACCGCCAACGGCATGCGGGTCTTCGACCTGCGCAAGATCATGGACCTCAACCCGGACAACAACGCCGACGTCGACGACCCGACGCCGGACGGCCTGGTCAGCAACGTCGTGGACAAGAGGCGGATCGGCCGGCAGAGCAACGTCTGGTACGGATACGGCTACCGCTACGTCATGCCGCAGGTCGCCACGCTGAAGTTCACCACGGCGAAGAACGGCGGGACCACCAGCGGGAACCAGTGCTACGCCACCGGCCGCCCGAAGGCCTCGTACATCTCGCTGGACCGCACCGACACCGACCACATGGTGCTGGGTGAGTACTGCAACACCAACAACGGCGGCACGAGCCCCGGCCGCGTGGGCACGTACCCGATGACCGCGCTGACCGCCGCCGTCGAAGGCGCGTCCGGCACGGCCGCCTCCGCCGATCTGGCCTACGGTCTGCCGACCGGCGCCACGTTCGGCAACGAGGCCCTGTGGCACAAGATCCAGGGCGTCACGCGGTACGAGGGCAAGTGGTACTTCCACCGCAGCAACGGCTACGACAACGGCCGGCTGCTCCAGGCCACGCCCGGCACCGTCGACGGAACGTCCCGGCTCGTCGGCAACACGAAGACGCTGCAGTCGTCGTTCGGGCCCGAGGACCTCTACCTCGCGCACGGGCGCGGTGACGGCTTCGCGCCGCAGCTGTGGTCGCTCAGCGAGCACGCGCCGAGCAGGTGCGGGTCGTGCAAGCGCGAGGTGTACAGCTACAACATGAGTGAGGTGATCAGCGACTTCGGCTGATCCCCACGACCCTCGCGAACCCCACGGACCCGATGGCAGGCCCTAGAGTCGGACACATGGTTTCCGGTGAGGCGCCGCAGGCGGAGGGCAGCGTTCGGGTCGACGTCTGGATCTGGTCGGTCCGGCTGACGAAGACCCGTTCGCAGGCCGCTGCCGCCTGCCGCGCGGGTCATGTGAAGGTCGCCGGTGAGCGCGCCAAGCCCGCCCAGGCGGTGCGCGTCGGCGACGAGGTACGGCTCCGGCACGCCGGCCGCGACCGGGTCGTGGTCGTTTCGAAGATCGTCAAGAAGAGGGTCGGCCCTCCGGTCGCGGCGGAGTGCTTCATCGACAACAGCCCGCCCCCGCCGCCGCGCGAGGTGGCGATCCAGGTTCCGGTCCGGGACCGGGGCGCGGGGCGGCCGACGAAGCGGGACCGGCGCGAGATGGACCGGCTGCGCGGGGCCGGTCCCACGGACTGAGGCCTCGGGGCGATCGCCCCGCTCCCCGCTCCGCTACGGCTGGGGCGAGGCGATCGCCCGCGCCGCCGCCACCTCCTGGCGCAGCGGGGCCAGTACGCCCTCCTCGTCGCCCGGGAGTTCGGCGCGCACCCCCACCAGGACCTCGCTCGCCCGGATCCCGTCGGCCAGCTCCCGCAACTGCCGCCGGACCTCCGCGACCTCCCCGGGCGGCGGCTCGGGTGCTCCGTGGTTGACCCGGACCCGGGCCGCCGTCGTCGCGTCCACGATGCGTTCGACCGCGACGACCAGCGGCCACCAGGCGGCGGCCCGGGTGCCGACCGGGGGCGGCTCCGTCAGGGCGCGCTGGAACTCGGAACGTACGACCGACAGATCGCGGTAGATCCGGCGCCGGGCCCGCACCCGTTCCGCCCGGTCGCCGGAGCCGCCCGGCTCGAAGGCGTACGCCACGTAGTCGGCGATGTCCGTGACGGCGTCGGCGAGCCGGTGGCCGATCCGTACGTGCCAGCTCTCCGGCCACAGCAGATAGCCCGCCACCAGCACGATCGCGCAGCCGATCAGGCTGTCCAGGAACCGCGGCCAGACCAGGTGGAAGCCCTGGTGGTTCAGCAGGTCGGACAGGAGCAGGATGACCGGGGTGATGGCCGCGGTCTGGAAGGCGTAGCCCTTCGCCGTCAGCGCCGGGATCAGCGCGGCGAGCACCACCATCACCGGCACGTCCCACCAGCCGACCGGCACCGCGGCGAGCACCGGCGCGGCGACCACGAGTCCGGCCGCGGTGCCCACCGAGCGCAGCACGGCCCGCGAGAACACCGAGCCGAAGTCCGGTTTGAGGACGAACGTGACGGTCAGCGCGACCCAGTAGGAGCGCGGCACCGGGATCAGCGAGGTCAGCGCCTGGGCCAGGCCGATGCACAGGGCCAGGCGCAGCCCGTAGCGCCAGGAGGCCCCGGAGAGCAGTACGTCGCGGGTGGCCCGCCGGATCCGTACCCCGAGCACGGCCGGGCGGCCGAGCCGGTCGTCGACGTTGTACGGGTCGGGGTCGGCCTTGTGCACGACGACCGCCGCGTGCCGCAGGGCGCTGTCCACGGCCCGGGTGGCGGGTGAGTCCGGTACGGGCAGGGTGAGTTCGGGGCGGCCGGTACGGCTCTCCTCGACGGCGGCGGCCAGTTCGCGTACCGCCGCCGGGATCTCGTCGGGGAGCGGGCACCGGCGCACATGGACGGCGGGGGCCGCCTCGACGAGCGGGATGACGACATTGAGCTGGGCGAGCAGCCGCACCGCAGCGTTGCTGCGGCCGTGGTAGCGGGCCCGGCGGGCCAGGATCAGGTCGTAGGACGTGTTGAGGGACTGGGTGACGGCGTGCCGTCGGTCCTCGTACGCGTCGGTGCCCGCGGCGGCGAGCAGGTCGGCGACGGCGAGATAGGTGTCCGCGACCGAGACCCGCTCCGGGAGCTTCCGGCGCAGCGGCCAGGCCAGCAGGGTCAGGGTGAGGACGAACAGCCCGCCGACCGTGAGCAGCAGCGGCGCCACCCACCAGGGTTGCGGCATCGGGAGTCCGGCGCCGACCACCGCGTTGAGCAGGAGGAGCAGCCCGGACACGGAGGCGACGGCGCCGATCGTCGACATCATCCCGGAGACCAGACCGACCAGGGTCAGCGCGGCGACGGCCGCCCAGCCGGTTCCGTACACCAGCGTGCCGAGCATGACGCCGAGCGCGCCGAAGAGCTGGGGCACGGCGATGTTGATGATGCGCATCCGGTACGCGTCGGCGGTGTCGCCGATGACACCGGAGAGCGCGCCCATGGAGACGAGCGCTCCGTACGCGGGCCGGTCCAGCGCGAAGCCGACGGCGAGCGGCGTGGCCAGGGAGACGGCGGCGCGCGCGACCGCCGCCCAGGCGATGGGCGTGGACGACTGCGGGCGCAGCCCGCTCAGCAGCCAGGGGGGTGGCGTCACGCGGCGTCGTCCGGAAGGGGCCTCGGTATCGGTCAACGCGTCCCCCTGAATCGTGCGGATCCCGGCGCTGTTCGAGCCGTGCTTCAACGGTACGCAGCCGTGCTCCGACGGTGCGCAGCGGTGACGGCCCGTCCGGGCCCCGGACCCGTCCGAGGGCTCAGAGCACGATGACGGTCTTGCCGCGGGCGCCGCCCGTCCGGTTCCGGTCGAGGGCCTGCGGGGCCTTCTCCAGCGGGAGTTCGATGTCGATGGGCACCCGCAGCACGCCTTCGACGGCGCCGGCGGCCAGGACGTCCAGCAGGACCGGGGTGGGTTCGAGCCGGAAGTCGATGCCGGTCACGCCCGCGGGCAGGGCCGCCCCGGCGGCGACGCCCCGGGTGGTGAGCGCGATCCCGCCGGGGCGGACCGGTGCGGCATGGGCGGCGAAGGAGTCCGGGGTGGTGGAGGCCAGGTCGACCAGTGCGTCGACGCCGTCCGGGCAGCTCTCCCGTACCGCCGCTTCGAGGGGGCGGTCGGTGATGTCGATCGTGGCGGCGGCGCCGAGCTCGGTCATCCGCTTGTGCTCGTCGCCGCGCACGGCGGCGATCACGCGTATGTCGCGGGCCGAGGCGAGCTGGGTGAGATAGCTGCCGACGCCGCCCGCCGCACCGATGACCAGCAGGCTCTCGTGGCCGCGCAGGACCGCGATCTCCAGGAGCTGGGCGGCGGTCATCCCGGCGGAGGGCAGTGCGGCCGCGGCCCGGAGGGGGAGGCCGGGCGGGACGACGGTGATGGCGGAGTCCTGGGGCACGGACACGTAGTCGCAGTACGTGCCGCCCCCGGCCGCGTTCGGCCGGGCGACCCGGCCGAAGACGTGGTCGCCGACCCGGAACCGGTTCTCGCCGCTGCCGATCATGTCCACCCGGCCCGCGAAGTCCACGCCGACGACCATCGGGAACACGCGCGGCGCCGGCCCGTCGTCCGGCGCCCCCTGTGCGGCCTGCCAGTCGGACGGGTTGAGTGCGGCGTACTCGATCCTGACCCGTACCTCTCCGGCCTCCGGCTCGGGCTTGGGCATCTCCACCAGTGCGGGGTCGGCCCGGAACGCGCCGACGGCTATGGCTCGCATGCGGAAGACCTCTCAGTCGCCCCCGATCCGGCAGTCACGAGATCCACTCTTCCCCGGCCCGTCCACCGCCGCACGTCGAGCCCGGGAGCCCTCGCCGTGCGGCGCCGCGCCCGGGTCATCCCGTGCCCGGCGCGGGCCGTCCCCGGGCCGCCCGCCGCCGTACCAGCACCGCGCACAGCGCCACCGCCAGCCCCGCCGCGAACACGATCCACACCGTCGTGCGCAGCGAGCCCGTGAGCGCGTCGTACACCGCAGCCGCCCCCGCCGTCTCGCTGTCCGGCACCCCGGACAGCACCCGGCCTCGGGCGTACGCGACCACCGCGCGCAGCAGCAGCGCCCCGAGCGCGAGGCCGAGCCCGGCCACGGCGGTGGCGGAGAGCGCCGCGAGCCCGGAGCGCCTGCGCCCCGGGCCGCCGCCGCGCGCCCAGGCCACGACCACGGCCCCGGCGGCGACCACGAGTGTGGCCACGGCCGGCCGGATGCTGCCTGTCCGCAGCAGGCGGAAGGTCTGGCGCAGCTGGTCGGCGCGGTCGGCGGAGATGAGCGTGATGTCGGTGTGCTGGACCGGGATCCGGTCGGCGAACGGCACCCCGTTCTCCTCCAGATTCTGTTTGGTCCGCTCGGTCACGGGCGCCAGGTCGATGGTCACGGCCTCGCCGGTGTTGCCGTTCAGGGCGGCGGTGACGGCCTCGTGGGCGGTGCGGTTGGCGGCGTTCCACGCGTCCTGGAAGGCGTCGGTGGTGGTGAAGGACCGCACCGCCTGGTGCAGGAAGTTCCGCACGGTGTTCTGGAGCGGTCCGGCGTCGATCTGTTTCATCGCCCCGTCCGTGATGAGGTCGGTGACGGTGCCCTGCACAGCGGGGTCGGAGGCGAGCGGAGCCACCGCGTCGACGTAACGGTCCGTGTTGTCGATCTCCAGATCCACCCAGGCGGACAGCGCGCCGACGGGGACGAGGACGGCGAGCAGCACCACCAGTACCGCCGAGAGACCCGCCGAGAGATACGTCCGCACCCTCCCAGGGAATCCCGCGGACGGGCGCCGCGCCCCGGGCCGTACGCCATCCGAGTTGCCGGGCGGCGCGGCCGGGTGTGCCCTGGAAGGAAAAGGAGTCACGGAAGGAGAACTCCGCCATGTCCACACACGCAGCAACGCCGGCTCGCGGACGGTCCGGGCCGAGGGCACACGCACGCGGGCACAGCGCGCTCTCCTGGGCGATCCCCGTCACGCTGGGTGCGGCGTACGGCCTCTACGCCTCGTTCGTCCTGCGCAACAACGGCGCGACCGGCTACCGGCAGTTCTGGTACGGCCTGATCACGGCGGCGGTGCTCGCCGTCCTGTGCTTCGCGCTGGGCCGGATCCAGCACACCATGCTGCCCCTGGTGCGGGCGGTGGCCTACGGCGCGCTGACGGCGGCGGCGATCGGGCTGCTGGTCGGGCTGACCGATTCGAGCGTGCTGCGGTCCGCGATGCTGGGACTGGCGGTGGGCCTCGGCATGTTCATCACCACCTTCTACATCTTCTACACGCACGAGCGGACGTGAGCGCCGCGCAGGTACGACGCGAGGGCGGGCCCGCACACCATCGGTGCGGGCCCGCCCTCATGTCCGCGGCCGTTCCGCCGGCCCGGCTCGTCGTCAGCCGCGTACGACCGTCACCGGGCACGGTGCGTGCTGGGTGACATGGAGGCTGACCGAGCCGAGCAGGGTCGCCTTGAAGCCGCTGTAGCCGCGCGCCCCCACGACCAGGAGGCTGGCTCCCTCGGCGCGGTCCAGCAGGGACTGGGCCGGGTTGCCGATCACCACGATCTTGCTGACCGCCGCCGCGCCCTCGGCGCCCAGGGCCTCCTCCAGCGTCTCGGTGAGGGCCACGGTCGCCAGGGCCTGCGGGTCGAAGTCCTCCGGCATGCCGGGCATCATCGACGCCCAGCTCGTCGCGGGGTACTCCCAGCTGTTGACGGCCTCCACCGTGTCACCGGTCAGCTCCGCCTGGCGTACGGCCCAGTGCAGTGCCTTGACCGACGACTCGGAGCCGTCCACGCCCACCACGATCCTGCCCATCACTGCCTCCAGCTCGGTTCGGCTCAGTGCGCGGATGCGTCGTACGAGACGGGCTCGTACGACGCATCTTTCGGTGTAACTCTAATCAAACCCGGACAAGGTTTCCGCAGGCGGGTCCCTCAGTCCAGGCGGAGGTCGGCGAGCTGCTGTTCGAACGGCACGACCTCGTCGTCCAGCCCGGGCGTCCTCGGTGCCCCGGACGCCGCCCGGCCGCCCGTGATCATGGCCGCGAGCTCGCCGCCCGCCCGCCGGATGCGGGACGGCAGGCCGTCGGTGTACTCGTCGCCGGACGAGCCCCAGTCCTCCGAGGCCGCGTACACGGACGTCGGTACGACGGTGGCCCGCAGGTAGGCGAAGAGCGGGCGCATCGCGTGCTCCAGGACCAGCGAGTGGCGGGCGGTGCCGCCGGTCGCCGCGATGACGACCGGCTTGCCGGTCAGCGCCGTGTTGTCGATCAGGTCGAAGAACGACTTGAACAGCCCGCTGTACGAGGCGGTGAACACCGGCGAGACGGCGATCAGCCCGTCCGCCTCCGCCACCTCCTTGATCGCGGTGTCCAGGGCGGCCGGCGGGAACCCGGTGACCAGGTGGTTGGCGATGTCGACGGCCAGGTCGCGCAGTTCGATCACCCGGACCTCGACCGTGCGGTCCTGCTCGGCCAGCAGCCGCTCACGGGCGGCACCGGCCAGCCGCTCGGCCAGCAGCCGGGTCGAGGACGGGCTGCTCAGCCCCGCCGACACGGCGACGATGCGCAGGGGTTCGGTCGCGAACACGCCGGACGTGGTGGACACGGTGGTCAGGCCTCCTTCGTGGCGGCAGCGGTGGCAGTGGCGGCAGTGGCGGTGCGGGCGGCGACGGCCGGGTGGACGGGCGCGGAGTCCGGGACCCCGGCCGGGCGCAGCGCGGCGAACTCCTTGCGCAGCACCGGGACGACCTCCTCGCCGAGGATGTCGAGCTGCTCCAGGACCGTCTTCAGCGGCAGTCCCGCGTGGTCCATCAGGAACAGCTGGCGCTGGTAGTCGCCGACTGCGTCGCGGAAGGACAGGGTCCGCTCGATGACCTCCTGCGGAGAGCCGACGGTCAGCGGGGTCTGCCGGGTGAAGTCCTCCATGGAGGGCCCGTGTCCGTAGACCGGCGCGTTGTCGAAGTACGGGCGGAACTCCCGTACCGCGTCCTGCGAGTTCTTCCGCATGAACACCTGGCCGCCGAGGCCGACGATGGCCTGCTCGGCGGTGCCGTGCCCGTAGTGCGCGTACCGCTGCCGGTACAGGTTCACCATCTTCTTGGTGTGCTCGATGGGCCAGAAGATGTTGTTGTGGAAGAAGCCGTCGCCGTAGTACGCGGCCTGCTCGGCGATCTCCGGGGAGCGGATGGAGCCGTGCCAGACGAACGGCGGGACGCCGTCCAGCGGGCGCGGGGTCGCGGTGAAGGACTGCAGCGGCGTACGGAACTTGCCCTCCCAGTCCACGACGTCCTCGCGCCACAGCTTGTGCAGCAGGGCGTAGTTCTCGATGGCGAGCGGGATGCCCTGCCGGATGTCCTTGCCGAACCAGGGGTAGACCGGACCGGTGTTGCCGCGGCCCATCATCAGGTCGACGCGGCCGTCCGCGAGGTGCTGGAGCGTCGCGTAGTCCTCGGCGATCTTCACCGGGTCGTTGGTGGTGATCAGCGTCGTGGACGTGGACAGGATCAGGTTCTCGGTGCGGGCGGCGATGTAGCCGAGCGTGGTCGTCGGGGAGGACGGGACGAACGGCGGGTTGTGGTGCTCACCGGTGGCGAACACGTCCAGGCCGACCTCCTCCGCCTTCTGGGCGATGGCGAGGGTGGCCTTGATCCGCTCGTTCTCGCTCGGCGTCCTGCCGGTCGTGGGGTCGGTGGTGACGTCCCCGACGGTGAAGATCCCGAACTCCATGGTCCGCCTCCGTTTTGTTGAACGTTGAACTATGTGAACACACCCTACAACGGAGCACCCCTCTGACCTATTCCACCGGTGTCCCCGGGCCGCTGCGTACCCTGGACGGGACGCGCGGACCGGCCACGGACCGCACCTTCGCGGAGGCGGGACAGTGAGCGGGAGCGGCGGCGGGAGCGAGCGCTGGAAGGAGCGCGGCGTGGCCCTGCGCGTCTTCGTCTACGTCTTCGCCACGCATCTCTTCGCGGGATTCGTCTGGATCCTGTTCTACGTGGGCGAGCACGCGAAGAAGTAGTGAAGTGAGCGGGGCGGGGGACATGGACGGCGTGGACGGCACGGCACCGGCGCGCCTGGAGACGGTGCTGGCGGCGGACGACATCCGGAGCGCGCTGTTCGCACTGGCCGAGGACGCCCCGGCGGGCCTGCCCGACGCGATCGAGGCCCGCTACGGCCGGGCGGCGCCGACCGAGCGGCGCCACCTCACCTGGCTGCTGGGGGCCCTCGGCGAACCAGCGGTCCCGGTGTGCCTGCGCCTGCTCTCCGAGAGCGGTGGCGACGGCGACGGCGCGAAGGAGCTGCTGGGCACGGCGGTGCAGCGCAGGCTGCGTATCCCGGCGGCCGAGCTGCACCGGCTCGCCGAGGAGCTCGGCGCGGTGGAACCGCTGGTGGACGCGATGGGGCTGTCCGAGGATGCGGGTTTCGCACCGTTCCTCGGCGGGCTGCTGGACCACGAGCGCCTGGGCGGGCGCGCGGCCATGGCGCTGGGGCGGCTCGGAGCCCGGGAGTGGACGGTGCCGGTCGCGGAACGACTCCCCGGCCTGACCGGACTCCAGCACGGCGCCTTCGTCGTGGCCCTGGAACTGCTGGACGACCCGGCCGCGGTGCCCCACCTCCTGCGGGAGCTGGAGACGAACCGGGAGCCCGCGGGCGACGTGCACCACGCCCTGGTCGCCCTCACCGGCCGGCACCCGCTGCTCCCCCTGGATCCTCCCGACGGCGACCACGGCAGGCTGTTGCACGGCATCTGGTCCGAGCGCCGGCCGGACGGCCCGGTCCCGCCGTCGGTCGGCCCGTTCGCACTCGACTCCCCACGCCACGCGCGCTTCACCGTCGAGGACGGCCGGGGCAGGATCCGTATCGACTACGACCCGCCCGCGCCCGGCACGTCCTGGCCCCGCTGGGACAAGTCCCTACGGATCGACGGTGAGCGCGTCTATCACGTCGGCTCGGACTGCGGTACGTGCGAGACGACGATGGCCCTCCTCGGCTGGCCGCCCCGGACGGTCCGGGAGGGCGCGGACCGCCTGCGCACCGCACTCGCCGACGTGGACGACCTGGGATCCGGCGTCCTCGACGCGGCCGTTCCCCTCATCGCGGAGCTCCCGACCGGGCACTACCGCGCCCACCTGACCGACCTGGCCCTGGAGCGGGTGACCGACCCGGCGGCCTCGTGGTGGAGCCGGCGCCGTGAGCTGCGCGAGGGCGACGAGCCGTACACCGACAACCCCCTCGACGACTGGCCGGGCACCGACCACTTCCAGCTGCGCGACCGCATCCCCGGCGACACCCCGACATACGGCGTGCTGCTCCCGTCCCAGCCGCTGGACGCACTCGACGCGGGCACGGTGGCCCGGTACGCCTCGGCTGTCACGGCGGGCCGCCGCCCCGCCGCCCTGGCCCTCGCCTGGGTCGAGGACATCTACGTGCAGGCCGAGTACCCCGAACGCTTCCTGGCGGCCGCCGTCCTGGACGGCCACCACAGGCTCGCCGCCTACGCGGTGGCCGGCGTACCCGCCAGGGTCCTGCTCCTGTCGAGGGCGGAGGACAACTGGGGCCCGGAGACGGGCTGGAGCAAGGCGTTCGACGAGGTGCTGGGGCAGTTGCAGGACGGCGTGCGAAGGCGCGGCGCACCCCGGGACGGGCCGGCGTAGGACAGCCGACGGAGGCGCGGCCCGCCCCGGGACCGATGCGGCGTGGCCTCCCGTCCTCCTACGCTGCGGGCCGGGCACGCGCAGGGCGTGCCGCCGCCAGGCAGGAGCCCCGCCGTGCCGTTCACCGGACAGACCCACATCCGCATCGCCCGCCCGTCCCGGGACCTCGCCGCGGCCGAGAGGTTCTGGGCGGACGGCCTCGGGCTGGACGTCCTGTTCCGCGCCGACGCGGACCCGGAGCCCGGCACCCACGACCTGCTCATGGTGGGCCACCCGGACGCGTCCTGGCACCTCGAACTCGTCCACGGCGGCGACCACCCCACCGACCCCCGCCCCACCGACGAGGACCTGCTCGTCCTCTACTTCGACGGCCCGGTACCGCAGGAGACGGTGGACCGCCTGGAGGAGCACGGCGGCAGGCGGGTCGCGTCGCCGAACCCGTACTGGAACGAGTGGGGCGTCACCGTGGAGGACCCGGACGGATACCGGCTCGTTCTGTGCCGGCGCGGGTGGAGCAACGCCTGACGGATCTGCCACTGGCGTCTCGCGCTCACCGCCGACGGCGTACGGGCCACCCGCCTCCCCGCGCCCGGCGCGCTGCCCGCCACCGGCGCCGACGCCTCCCTCCTGGCCACGGCCGGTGAGCTGGTCCTGGCCCGGGACCCGGACGCGCAGAGCCAAGTGCCTTGACCTCAACCGCGCTTGAGGCAGAAGTCTCCTGCCATGAACACCGCAGAGATGCAGCGACAGTTGCGCGCACTGACCGACCGGGCCGAGATCACCGACCTGATGGACCGCTACCTGCGTTCCCTGGACGACGGCGTATTCGACGAGGAGTGGGCGCGCGCGTTCCACACCGAGGACGTCACCGCGGAGATGCCCATCGGCACCGTCCACGGCCGTGACGCCCTGCTCGCGCACATCCGGCGAGGAATGGCACTGTTCGACCGAACGGTGCACCTGGGCACCAACGCCGTCATCGAGATCGACGGGGACCGGGCCACTGCCCGGGGTGCCCAGCTGAGCACCCACGTCCTGGCGGACGGCTCGGGCGGCCTCTTCATCTCCGCCGGCCATGCCGACACCGAACTGGTCCGGACGGCCGACGGCTGGAGGATCTCCGCCTCGGCGCTGCGCGTGGTGTGGACCCAGGGCTCGCCGCCGCGACTGCCGGCGGAACTCGGACCGGCTTCCGCCGCCTGAGCCGCGGGACGCGGCTGGAGAAGGGGCGGGGCGGCAGGGCGTCGCGAACTCGGCGACGTACTCGTCGAAGGGCTCGATGCCAACTTCCGCACGGAGTTCGTCCATGCGCTCGGGCTCTTCGCGGCGCGACGCGGAGCCGCAAAGGCCGGGTGGACGGAGTCCGGTTCGGTTACGCTCGGGTCATGACCTCCGTACCGTGCCGGAACTGGTGGCGCTCCTTCTAGGAGCGGCCACCTCCTCTCTGCACGGAATCAGGGCCGTTCGATAGGGACGGCCCTTTTCTCTGCCCTCGTACGGGTACGGATGCCGGTGGGATCACGGCGGGCCGTCCTCCACGCAACCAGCATCGCGAGGAGACAGACCCATGAGCATCGCCACCGCATCGCCCGAGCAGCGCGCCGCCGAGCTGGAGGCGCGGATCCGGCAGGCCCCGGAGAGGTTCCGGGTGATGACAGGGGACCGGCCCACCGGGCCCCTGCACCTCGGGCACTACTTCGGCACCCTCCACAACCGCGTCCGGCTCCAGGAGCTCGGGGTGGACGTCTTCGTGATCATCGCCGACTACCAGGTGCTCACGGACCGGGACACCGCCGACCGGCTCGGCGAGTACATGGAGGGGATGCTGCTGGACTACCTGGCCGTCGGCATCGACCCGGCACGCTCGACGGTCTTCAACCACAGCGCCGTGCCCGCGCTCAACCAGCTGATGCTGCCGTTCCTGAGCCTGGTCTCCGTCGCCGAGCTGAACCGCAACCCCACCGTCAAGGACGAGATCGCGCACTCCCGGCAGTCGGCCGTCAGCGGGCTGATGTTCACGTACCCCGTGCACCAGGCCGCCGACATCCTGTTCTGCAAGGGGAACCTGGTGCCGGTCGGGCAGGACCAGCTGCCGCACCTCGAAGTCACCCGGACGATCGCCCGGCGCTTCGACGAGCGGTACGGGGCGGTCTTCCCGGAACCGGACGCGCTGCTCTCCGACGCGCCGCTCCTCCTCGGCACCGACGGCACCAAGATGAGCAAGAGCCGGGGCAACTCCATCGCGCTGGGCGCCGACGCGGACGAGACCGCCCGGCTGATCAAGGGCGCGAAGACGGATGCCGAGCGGCACATCACGTACGACCCCGAGAACCGGCCCGGGGTGTCCTCGCTGGTGCTGCTGGCGGCGCTCTGTCTGGACCGGGAACCGCACGCCGTGGCCGAGGAGATCGGTGGGGGCGGTGCGGCCGTCCTCAAGCGGACCGTGACCGAGGCCGTCAACGGCCGGATGGCGCCGATCCGGGCCCGGCGGGCCGAGTACGCGCGGGACATGGGGTACGTACGGTCGGTGCTCCGGGCCGGGAACGAGCGCGCCAACGAGATCGCGGCGGCGACGCTGGACGAGGTGCGAGGGGCGATGGGGGGCGCGCTTCAGTAGTGGGTCCGCCCGCCGGGTTCCGGCCAGGCGCCCCGGGCCGCCACCTCCAGGATCAGGGCCGCGATGTCCCAGGCGTCGTCCGCGCCGCTGTGGTGGCGGCCCTCCAGGGGGAGGCCCGCCACCCATGGGGGAAGGGTAGGGGCGGAGGGGAACGCCGGGCAGGTGGATTTCGGCGTTCACCGGCCGCCGCTACGGCCTCGGGACCACCGGGCGCCGCCGACGCAGGAGTTCGGCCAGGCCCCGGCGGGTCGCGGCGATCACCACGCGGTCCTCGGGGCGCAGCACGTACCCGGGGTGCAGGTCCCAGACCAGTCCGGACGGGCGGTCCGGGGAGAGCGGGGCCAGGTCCGGGCGGCGGTCCTCGGGCGGGGTGGCGTCCAGGGCGAGGACCCGCCAGGCGCCCGCCCGGAACGCCTGCTCCACCGTGCGGCCCTCCAGCTGCGGATGGCCCGCCACCTCGACCGCGGCGAAGAGCATCACCTTCCGCTCGACCGGGATCGCGCCGAGGATCTGCCGGCCCATCATGGCGACCGCGAAGGCGGGTGCGGCCAGATGGGAGACGGAGCGGGAACGGGTCACGGCATGGGGGTGGGCGGTGCGCAGGGTGCGGTAGACGGCGGTGGCGAACTCGTCGTCGTACAGGCGCAGCGCCACCCGCAGGTCCGGCTTGACCGAGCGGGCGTAGAGGGCCGCCTCCAGGTTGGTGGTGTCGATGCTGGTCAGGGCGAGGAGGGCGCGGGAGCGCTGGATCTTCGCCGCCTCCAGGACGCCCTCCTGCGTGACGTCGCCGATGACCACCGGCACGTGCAGCCGCCGGGCGACGGGGATGCCGCGCGCGTCCGGGTCGTCCTCCACGCACACCACCGGTATCCCGAGCTCACGCAGCCGGACGAGGACCCGCGTACCGATCTTGCCGAGGCCGAGCAGCACCACATGGCCGGACAGGCCGCGGGGCGGGCGGCGCAGCGAGGACGCGGTACGGAGGGAGCCGAAGGCTTCCAGGACGCCCGCGACGAGGAGGGGGAGCAGCATCAACCCAGCCACACCGGCCAGGAGTTGGATGATCTGGCGGGCCGTCGGGTCACCGATCGCCGGGTCGCCCATCGCGAACAGGTCGAGCAGGGTGAGGTAGGTGGCGTGCAGCGGGTCGTCGTGGGTGGTGAGCGTGGAGGCGACGGCGAGGGCCAGGACGGCCAGGCCGACACCCAGCGCCGACCAGCGCAGCCGCCGCGAGAAGACCTGGCCGAGCGGTGCGCCCCGGCCTCCCATCCGGGACGGCGGGCCGGACGGGCCGGCCTGGCTGACCGCTTCCAGGACGATCGTGCCGCGCCCCGTCGCTGCCGCCACCTGCCGTTCGTCGGGCAGCAGCCGGGGGCCTTCGTCGCCGCTGCTGTCGGAGCCCTCGGTGCCCGCCGGGTCATGGGTGGTGGAGGAGAGCAGGGCGAGGGTGCACAGGCCGGGGTCGGCGATCTGGCCGCCCCCGGGCGGGGTGCGTTCGGCGGCGCGCAGCAGCAGGCCCTCCGCCTGGATGACCTTGCTGGAGCCGGTGAGGACGGTCGCAGCGAGGGCGGGGGCCGCGGTGTCGGCGTCGGAGAGCACGGTGGTGGAGGCGTCCAGTGCGGCCCGGTCCAGGCCGGGGGTGGCGAGGGCGGCGGCCTGGTCGAGCAGGGTCTCCAGGTGCTGGCCGAGCTTGCGGTTGTAGAGCCGGATGACCAGCCGGAGGCGGGGGTTGATGCGGCGGGCGGTCAGCGCGGCGCGGATGTTGCGCTCGTCGTCGTCGTAGACCAGCGCCAGCGCGGAGGCCGACTCGATGCCCGCCTCCTCGAAGGCCTCGTCGGAGGGTTCCGGGGCCTCCATGATGCGGACCGCCTCGACCCCGGCGTTGGTGTCGTCGCCGAGCGCGTCGGCGCCGCCCCCGCCGTTGCCTCCGTTGCGGTTCATCGCCGAGGACATGCGGCCGAACAGTGCCGCCGCCAGGCCCCGCCCGGTCAGCGGGAGTTCGGGGCGCCGGGCGTCACGTCCGGGCGGCAGTACGAGAGTTACCCGCTCCCCGTACACGTAGCGCAGTTCGACGGCGAGCCGCCGGGCCAGTGCGTCGTCGCCGCAGACGACCATGTGTCCGCTGAACGGGGAACGTTGGGGCTGCTGGGGAAGTGGGGGCACGTGACTCAGCATGCCTTGTTCCTCTCCCGTACATCCGGCGGGTCAGTGATCTTCCGCCGGCCCGGCGTGCGGGGGCGCCGCGTGCCGGGCCTGCGGGTTGGTGAGCACATGGCGCGGGTCCGTGACCCGGACGATCGCCGACTCCACCGCCGCGATCCGGTCCGCGAGCAGCCCCAGCGCGGCGACGGCCCGGGTCATGGGGTCGCCGTCCGGGCCGCCCAGCGCCTGCGTACGGACGTAGGCGGCGGTGATCGCGGACCAGCGCGCGGACTGTTCGGGGGTGAGCCGGCCGCGCAGCGCGGCGAGCTTCAGCAGGTTCGACTCCGCGCCGGACGTCAGTGTCTGGGCCTCGCCCGCGTAGTGGTCGTCGACGACGGCGGACAGCTCCGCGTCGTTCATCACGGGCACGATCCGCTCGGCGATCTTGTTCATGTTGCGGTACGAGCCCTGGAGCCGGAACGGCGGCTCGGTGCGCGTGGCGTCCGTCTGGGCCGCCGAGGCGATGTACGCGGCGTTCACGGCGAGCACCGTGTCCCGGGCGGTCAGCAGATGGCGCAGGACCGCGACGATCCGGTCCACCTCGGCGGGTGTGTACGGGTGCTCCAGCCGGTCCGCGCCGGGCGCCGGGGAAGTGCCGGAGGCCAGGCGCACGAACCGGACGAGGTCCTCGCGGGAGCGGCCGGCGAGCGGGGCCAGCACCGGGTTGGCGGTCAGCGCGTTCTCGACGAAGCTCAGCGCGAAGACATCCTCGCGGCCGCTCAGCACCTCGCCGAGGTTCCAGACGTCGGCCCGGTTGGCGAGCATGTCGGGGATTTGGAACCGCTCGCCCGACTCCGTGTACGGATTGCCCGCCATGCACACCGCGAACCGCTTGCCCCGCAGGTCGTGGCTGAGCGGCTCGCCGTCCCGCACGCCCTCGATGCGGCGGGTGGCGTCGCAGAGCGGGATGAACTTCTGGAGCAGCTCCGGCGACGTGTGCTGGATGTCGTCGAGGTAGAGGAGCGTGTTGTTGCCGGACTCCAGCGCGAAGTTGATCTTCTCGATCTCCTGGCGGGCGGTCGCGGTGCGGGCCTGGGCCGGGTCGAGCGAGGTCACGTCGTGGCCGAGGTTGGGTCCGCTGATCTTGACGAGGACCAGGCCGAGCCGGTCGGCCACGTACTCCATCAGCGTCGTCTTGCCGTAGCCGGGCGGCGACACGAGCAGCAGCAGGCCCTGCGAGTCGGTGCGTCGGTCGGCGTCGGCGGTGCCGAGCTGCTTGGCGAGGCTGTCGCCGATCAGCGGCAGGTACACCTCGTCCAGCAGCCGGTTGCGGACGAACGCCGACATGACGCGCGGCCGGTGGTCGTCCAGCCGCAGCCGGGCCCGCTCGGCGTTCACCAGCGCGGTGCGCCGGCGCTGGTAGGCGCGGAAACCGGGGACGGCCGCGGTACGGAACTCGGCGGTACGGGCGAGGAGTTCGTCGAGCCGGACGGTCAGCGCGCCCCGGTCGACGCGCGGGTGGGTGCCGAGCAGGCCGTCCACCCGTGCGGTCAGCGGGGCCTCGCAGTCGTACCGCTCCAGCACCGGCTCCGGGCACAGCTCCACGGCGACCGCCTCCGCGAGGTCCCCCGCGTCGATCCCGGTGCCGCTCGCGGCGGCGTACGCGGCGAGCCAGCCCTCGACGAGCTGGCGGCGGGCCGGCAGGTCCTCGCCGAGCGCGGCGAGATCCTCGTCGTACGCCGAAGTCCCGGTGGTGCGGCGGAACTTGTCCAGGAAGGTGCGGGCGGCGGCGCTGGTGACGAAGCCGGCCGGGCCGCTCGTCAGCTCCTCGAAGAGGTACGCGGCGACGGCGGACGGCGCCTCGCCGCCGATGACGGCCGCCCACTCCTCCTGGAGGGCGTCGACGGCCGGGGCGAGGCCGAAGGTCTCCCGGGCGCGGGACAGCGAGAGCGCCCGCCGGGTCCATGAGGTGCGCCGGGCCTCGTCCGTGCCGTACGCCCAGAAGAGCTGGGCCGCCGCCCGTACGGCGGGCGGGCAGCGCAGCAGCCCGGCCCCGGAGTGCAGCCGCAGCAGGGCGGCGAGGATCGCGGTGGCGTCCTCGTCGTGGACGCCGCGCTGATAGCCCTCGTCGTACGCGGCGGCGGCCGACTCCCGTACCAGAGCGGCGAGTTCGGCCGGATCCAGGGCGGCGAGGCTGTCGGCGCCCCGCTCGTCGAGGAGCCGGGCGGCCAGGTGCTCGCCCCGGTAGACCCGCGGGGACTCCGAGGGGAGGGTCTGCTCCCAGTACGGGCGAGTCGCCTCGAACTCCGGGTCGGTGACCGGGGCGCGGTAGTCGGTGCCGGTGAGGGCGAAGGCCAGCCGGTCCCCGTGCGGGACGAGCGTCAGGTCGAAGGGCTGGGTGTTCACCGCGAACCGGTGCCGGCCCAGCCGGATCACGGCGCCGCCGTCCGCGTACAGCTCGCTGCGGTCGCGCAGCGCCCGCCCGGCCTCCTGGCGGGCGGCCAGCAACTGTCCGTCGAGCTCCTCGGCGCGCACCGGATCGCCGAGCGAACGCAGCTCCTCGGCGGTGCGGCGGATCTTGGCGACCATCGGGTCGGAGGAGAAGTAGGTGTGGACGGCGTCCAGGTCGGGCAGGGCGGACAGCCGCCGGGAGACCGTCTCCAGGACCCGGGCCGCCGAATCCGCCAGCCGCTCCGCGCGCCGGGCACGGGCGTCCTGCAGGGTCTGCTTGCGGGCCGAGAACGCCTCGTACACCTCCGTGCGGCGCTCGGCCAGCTCGGCGAGGAAGTCGTCGAACTCCGCGAACCGCGACTCCAGGTTCTCCAGCTGGAGGAGCAGCCGGGCCAGTTGCTCGTCACAGGCGTCCGGGGTGTCCGAGGCGGCGATCGCCCCCGTGACGGCCTGCCCCAGCAGGGCGAACTCGGCGGCGAACTCGGCGCGGCCCTCGTGGTCGAGGAGTTCGCGGCGTCGGGCCTCCAGCGTGGCGCGGGCCCGGTTGACCCCGCCGAGGACCTCGGCGATCCGCTCCAGGATCGACGTACGGACCGTGGTGTCGCCGATGTCGAGACCGGCGACGACGTCCGTGACGGTGCTCAGGCCCTCCGTCATCCCGCTCAGCCGCTCGCCCAGCGCCGCCGCGTCCGCGACGGTGGCGAGCGCGGACGCCTCGGCGGTGAGCCGGGCGATGTCCTCGTGGTAGCCGGTGAAGGCGTCGTCCCGGCCGAGGAAGGCGACGGCGCGCTGTGCGGCCGATTCGAGGTCGGCGGTGGTCGCGGCGGAGAGTTCGGCGATCCGCTCGGTGTCCGCGTACCGCATCTCGGCGAGTGTCGCCAAGTGGCCGTGGGCATGACGCAGTTCGGTGAGCTGGGCGACCCAGGCGGCGGCCGAGCGCGGGGCCTCGCCGCGGATGCGGCGGACGAGCGCGGTGATCCGGTCGGCCGCCGCGTCGAGTGCTCCGGCGGCCTGCCGGGTCAGTTCCCGTACCGTCTCGAACTCGGTCAGCACCTGCTGGGCGGTGGCCTTCAGTTCCGCCAACGGGTCGGCCAGCGCGCCGAGTCCGTCGTCGGTGAGCCAGTGGTAGCGGTCGGTGGCGCGGGTGCAGTCCGTGACCAGCTGCGCGTACACCGCGGCGGTCGGGGTGGTCTCGGCGGCGCTGTGCGCCAGCGCCAGGCAGTCGGAGATTCCGCGCACCAGATCGGCGTTGCCGACCCGGGCCAGCGGACCCGTCCCGGCGGGACGGGAGGCCGCGTAGGTGTCGGAGACGTACGGGGTCCGCCAGCGCTGCAGGGGGTGGACACGGGCCGGTTCGTCGCCGGTGGCGGTGGTGCGCAGCAGGACGAGGGTGCCGTCGTCGAGCAGCGCGTGGCCGCGGCCCTGGAGCGGGGTGGCGACCTCCTGCCGGATCAGGTTGTAGGGCAGCAGCAGCTCACGGCCGTCGTCGGGGGAGCGGAAGACGTACAGGACGTCCTCGCCGTTCGGGGAGCGGACGGCGCCCTCGAAGACCGGGTCGGCGAGCGGCTCCGCGATGTCGAAGGTCTTCGCGGTGCCGGTGGTGAGGTAGTAGCCGCCGGGGAAGATGATCCCCTGGTCCTCCGGGAGCCGGTGACAGGCCGGGCCGATGCCGTCCAGGCGCAGTACGGTGCCGAGCAGCGTGTTGAAGACCAGGTACCGCCAGGACTCCTCGTTGTACGGGCGGATACGGAGCAGGACCAGCGGCCCGATCGTGGCGTGCTCGACCTCCGCGTCGGCGAGCGACTGGAGGGGTTCGGCGACCGGCTCCTCGTAGATCCCGTCCGGGGTGTCGGTGTCGTCGACCGTCTTGACGGTGAGGGTGCCGCCGAGCGTGTCGACGAAGAGCACGGCGGAGTCCGGGCCCTCCCCGCCCACCGCGATGTGCGGGTGGCGGCCGAGGACGTGCGACTCGCGTCCGGCGGCGGTCCAGGAGAAGTCGTGCGAGGGCGGGAAGACATGGTCGCGGTCGCCGCGCGCGTCGAGGAACGCGCCCGGCGAACCGTCCGCGGCCAGCGCCCAGCGCAGCACCCGGATGCCGTCCGCGCTCTCGCCGGTACGGAAGACGGCGAGCAGCTTTCCGTCCACCCGGCGCAGCCGCAGCAGCCGGGCGTCGCGGTAGTAGCGGTGCAGGCCCGTGAACTCGCGCACGAAGCCCTCGTCGGCCAGCGGCCCGTCGTCCGCGGGCGAGTCCAGCTCCGGCCCGTACAGCGCGAGTACGTCGGAGACCTCGGCCGGGTCCGCCGCCCCCGGACCCCGCTCGAAGCCGAACAGCAGCCGCCCGCCGACGGCCAGCAGATCGCGGGGCACGGCCGCGTAACCGGTGCGGATCTGCTCGGTGCCGGAGAGCCGGAGCCCGGTCGAGCCGAACTCCTCGGTGCGCCGCGCGTTGAGCTCCTCGGCGCGGCGTGCCAGCTCGGCGGCGCGGTCGCCGAGCCGGCGGCGCAGCACGTCGTACGTACCCGCGTCCACGGGGCCGCCGGTGGGCGCTGCGGTCGTGGTGTCGGTGTCCATACGTACGGCTCTCCCTGCGAGGTGTTACGGGGCGGGGTGGGTGGTGCGGCCGGCTCAGCCCTGGGCGACCGGCGCCGACCCGTTCCGCGAGACGGGCACGGCGGAGGCGTCCGCCGTCTCCGGCGCGGCGGTGGCGTCCGCCCCGGTCAGTACGGAGACCGGCTGGTCCGCGAGGCCCAGCTCCTTCGCGGCGGCCAGCAGCTGCTGGATCTGCCCCGAGGAGGCCCCGGCTCCCGGTGCCTGCATCATCCGCATCAGCAGCGCGGACACCGTCAGGTTCTGCACATCGCCGGTGGACACCGAGCCGAGGACCCGGGTCAGGTCGTCGGTGAACGACGAGCTGCCGTTCAGCCACGGACCCGCGAGGACCTTCGCCGTCTGCGAGTTCTCCACGAAGCCGTCGAAGCTCTTGCCCATCGAGACGGCCGAGACCAGCCGGTCGAAGAAGACCGACTCCCCGCCGACGATGTCGATGTCGGCGTTCTCCAGGCCCGTGGCCAGCACCGTCGCCTGTGCCTCGGCCACCTGGCGCTGCACATCGAGACCGGCCAGCCGGATCTCCTTCTCCGCGGCGAGCCGCAGCCGGTACTCCTCGTGCCCGCGCGAGGCGTCGTCCAGCGCCGCCATCGCGGCCGCCTTCTCGGTCAGGCCCGCCGCCTCGGCCTTCAGCTTCTCGCCGATCATCGCCGCGTCGGCCGTCGCCTGGGCCTGCGTGCCCTCGGCCGTGGCCAGCGCCTTGAGCCTGGCCCCTTCCGCCTCGGCCCTGAGCCGGGCGGACGCGGCCTCGGCCTCGGCGAGGCCCTTCTTCTCGATGACGTCGGCCTCCGCGTCCCGCACCTGGACCTCGGCGAGGCCGGCCGCCGCGGACTCCGCCTGGATGCCCTCGGCCAGCCGCAGCTTCGCCTGGGCGTCCAGGTCCGCGGTCTTCAGCCGGGCCTCGGCGAGCGTCAGCTGCTCGGCGGCCAGGTGGGTGGCGGCCGCCTCCGCGGCCTCGGCGGCCTTGATGTCCTTGACCAGCTTCTCCTGGGCCTCCGCCTCGGCGGCGATGATGACCGACCTGCGGGTGCGCTCCGACTCCTCGACGGCCCGCAGTGTCTTGATGGACTCCTCCTGCTCGGCGACCGTGCGGTCCACCGCGATCCGCTCCCGGATCACATCGGCGACCTCGCGGCGCTCGGCCTCGACCTCCTTCGTCGCGGCGATCCGGTTCAGCTCGGTCTGCCGCTCGCGCCCGATGACCTCGATCAGGCGGTCCTTCTCGATGCGCTCGTTCTCCACGGCGATGACGCGCTCGCGGTTCTTCTGCGCGACGGCGATCTCCCGGGCCTGGTTCTCGCGCTGGATGCCGAGCTGCTCCTCGGTACGGATGAACGCGGCCTGGGCGCCGAGCCGTTCCTCCTCCTGGACCTTGGCGGTGGCGGCCTCCTCGCGGGCCCGCAGCGTCTCGACCTCGCGGCGCTGCTTGATCTCGGCCTCGGCCTGGCGGCGCTCCAGCTCCAGGATGGTCTCGCGGGCGTCGACGTCCTGCCGGGTGATCTCCTTCTGCTCGGTGCGCTGGAACTCGTTGGTGCGTACGTGCTCGATCGCCGTCAGCTCGGTGATCTTGCGGATGCCCTGCGCGTCGAGGATGTTGGCGCCGTCCAGCTGCGTCATCGGCGTCTGCTCAAGGAAGTCGATGGCGGCGTCGTCGAGGTGGTAGCCGTTCAGGTCCGTGCCGATGACCCGGATGATCCGGTCCCGGAACTCCTCGCGCTTGGTGTAGAGATCGACGAAGTCCAGCTGCTTGCCGACGGTCTTGAGCGCCTCGGCGAACTTCGCGCCGAAGAACTCCTGGATCGCCACCTTGTCGCTGGCCCGCTCCGTACCGATGGACTGGGCGACCTTGATCACGTCCTCGACGGTCTTGTTGACCCGCACGAAGAAGTTGATGTGGATGTCGGCGCGGATGTTGTCCTGGCAGATCAGCCCCTCGCGCCCGGTGCGGCGGATCTCGATGGTCTTCACCGAGATGTCCATGGTCTCGGCCTTGTGCAGCACCGGCAGGACGACGGCCCCGGTGAAGGTGACATCGACCTTCTTGGTCTTGGAGATGATCAGCGCCTTGCCCTGCTCGACCTTGCGGAAGAGCCGGCTGATGACGAGGAGCAGGGCGACGGCGATGAGCAGGACAACGGCTACGAGCACACCGAAGCCCAGGGTGATGGCATCCATGACAGTCCTTGACGGCTGGTGAGGAAGGTGATGAAGGGAATGTGGGGCGCGCGCGGCTGACCGGGAGCGGTCGGCCGGTCGTGTCGTCCGGTCGGCCGGAGCGATGTGTTCGGCCGGGTGGTCCGGTCGGTCAGCCGGTGCGGCGCGGGGTGCGGCGCGCGGCCGTGCGCGGCGCCGTGCGTGGTCGGGGCGTGGGCGGACCCGGGTCCAGCGCCTTGTCGTAGGGCGAGACCCAGAAGAACTCGCCCTCGTCGTCGTACGCGTAGAGGAGTCCCGCGCTGCCCGCGGCGAGGTCCGTGCCGTCCGCCGGGGCGAGCAGCCTGACCTGGACGATCGCGGTGGAGCCGTCGTCCGCCGTGACCTCGGCCTGGCCGAAGTCGGAGCTGACGGAACCGGTACGGATCGTGCAGACCCGCCCCAGGAAGTCCTGGCGCGACGGAGGAGGCTCGTCCGGGAACCTCCGGCGGAAGCAGCGCACCAGCACCCGCAGCACGACCCAGCCGAGCAGCAGCGCTCCGGCGAGCACGGCGCAGGCGAGCGCGGCCCGGGTGAGGCCGGTGACGTCGCTGCGGTGCAGCAGGACCGTACCGGTGAGGCTCGCGAACCAGCCGACGACGACCAGCACGGAGACCGAGACGGTGACCGGCACCCCGCCGATCCCGGCCAGGTCGGTGTCGATGTCGCCGTCGAAGGAGTGGTGGTCGGCGGCGCCGGCCAGCACGAGGAGCCAGAAGAAGACGACGACGGTCAGTGCGGCACCGAACAGAACGGCGGGAAAGGAGGTCGCCGCGCTCAGGAACTCCTGCATCCGTCCACCCCCTTGTCGTGCCGGGGCGGCCGGTGGTGGCCCAGGTGCCGCGGCGCCGCCTGAAACAGCGCCGCAGCAGCCGGGTCGTCCCCCGTGTCCCCCCGTGTTTCCCCCGGTTGGTGCTGACCGGATCGTGTCATTCGGGGGCATCGCACCGCACTGCCGGACTCCGGCAATCTTTGCCCTTCCTTGATGCCGGGCACCGGCACCGGCCGGTATGCGTTGGGTGAGTGTCAAAGTCGCGTCAGGACTGGAGGAGAAAAGCGTGCCGGAGCCGGAGATACCCGATGAGCTTCTGGGGGACTATGCCCGCATCCTCAAGGATGTGGCCGCCACCGGCCGCCGGCTCACGCGGGACGAGCTGGAGGACCGCCGCAGGCTGGGCCGCGAGGCGGCCGAGTCCGGGTTCCAGCTGCGCGCCCTGGTCGTCCGTCATCTCGCGGCGACCCGCGCCGGCTGGCCGCTCAGCACCTCCGCCGACGGCGCGGCCACCGATTCGGTGCTGGCCGCGGTCGAGCAGGCCGTCGACGCCTTCGCGGAGGGCTTCGAGCGGGCCCAGCGGATGACGGTGCGCCGTGAGGAGGCGGCGCGCCGCGAGTTCATCGACGACCTGCTGTACGGGCGCAGCGATCTGGGCCGGCTCGCCGAGCGGGCCACCCGCTTCGGGCTGCGGCTCTCCCGCGCCCACGCGGTGGCGGTGGCGACGGGCCCGGAGGCGTACACGGAGACCGACGCCGTGCCGCGCACGGTCGAGGCGGCGCTGCTCACCCGTTTCAGCGGCCGGAAGATCCTGCTGACGACGAAGGACGGCCGGCTGGTCTGCATCGCCCCCGGCAGTCAGCCCGATGTGCTGCGGTACTTCGCCAAGCAGTCGCACGCGGCGACGGACGGCGGCCGGGTCGCGGTGGGCCGCCCGCACCACGGGCCCGGCGGCGTGGTCCACTCCTACGACGAGGCGCTGGACGCGCTGGACCTGGCGGAGCGGATGGATCTGGACGATCCGGTGCTGTACGCCGCCGACCTGCTGGTCTATCCGGTGCTGACCCGCGACCGGCAGGCGATGGCCGATCTGGTGCGCAGTCAGCTGCGCCCGCTCCAGCAGGCCCGTGGCGGTGCCGAGCCGCTGCTGAAGACGCTCAACGTCTACTTCGAGGCGGGCTGTGTGGCCGCCGAGACGGCCCGTCGGCTGTCGCTGAGCGTGCGGGCGCTGACGTACCGGCTGGAGCGGATCCATCAGCTGACCGGCTCCGACCCGTCGGATCCGATGCACCGCTACACCCTGCAGACGGCGGTCATCGGCGCCCGGCTGCTGGACTGGCCGGCCAAGGAGGTGTGACGGGGCGGACGCCACAGGACCCCGCGTCCGCCGGCGGGTGCCGTGGACGCGGGGTCCGTGAAGGAATGGCCGGGGACGCGCAGGGGGGAGTCGCGCATCCCCGGCCCGCCGGGCGCCGACCGGTGGTCAGTCGGTCCGCGCTTCTTCCGGCGGTTCGGGGCCGGACCGGGCAGCCGGTCCGGGGGCGGGGCGGGAGGCCCCGCGATCTTCAGGCCCTACGGGTCGCACTCGTCCTGCGGGGCGGACTCGCCCTACAGGTCGAGTCCGCCCTGGAGGCCGGAATCGTCCTAGAGGTCGAACTCGTGCGGCGGGAGGTCGAGGGCGAAGCACGCCTCGCGCACGACGGCCTGCTCCGACTTGTCGAAGTCGCCGTCGGCGCCGCCGATGACGATGCCGATCTGGATGACGGCACGCGCCTCGGCCGGCTTCTTCTTCGCCTTGCCGATCTCCTGGAGCACGCTGACCTTGCCGAAGGCGAAGTCGGCGGTGAGCTTGTTCACGTAGTCGTTGAAGCGGCGCTGCAGATCGTCCGCCGGGAAGTTCTGCAGGACCTCGTTGGTCGCGATCAGCGAGGCGACGCGCTGGCGCTCGGACGGGTCGATGGAACCGTCCGCCGCGGCGACGAGGGCGCACATGGCCATGCTCGCGTCGCGGAACGCCCCGCTCTTCAGGTCGTTCTTCTTCGCTTCCAGCTGCGACTGCATCGACGAGGCGGATTCCTTGATCCGATCCCACAGTGCCATGACGTCTCCATACGTTGCGTTGCGGTGCGTTGCCGGATGGAAGTCCAACTCTACAGACGTGTAGAAGTTAGCAGCAGGGGCGCCCGCTGTGTCCCGGAAACGGCGGTCAGTAGGATGCTGCGACGCCGCGGCCGACGCGGCATCGCAGAAGGGCGGACCCCCGATGGACTCGGCCAGGCCCGGCCACCACCCGGACAACGAACCACGGCGCGACGGAGTGCCCGCCGCCGCAGATCCCGGAAGCGGGCGGCTGCGCAGGCGGGGCCAGGGCGAACTGGAGGCCCAGGTGCTCGCCGTGCTGCGCACGGCGGACGGCCCCGCGACGGCCGGCTGGGTCCAGGAACACCTCGAAGGCGACCTCGCGTACACCACCGTCATCACGATCCTCTCCCGCCTCTACGTGAAGAAGGCCGTGACCCGCTCCCGCGAGGGCCGCTCCTACACCTGGACGTCCGCCTCCGACGAGGCCGGTCTCGCGGCCCTGCGGATGCGCCGCGTGCTGGACGGCGAACGGGACCGGGACGCCGTGCTCGCCCGTTTCGTCTCGGCCCTCTCACCCGGCGACGAGGAGCGGCTGCGCACCCTGCTGGCGCGGGCGGACGCCCCGGACGATTCGGGCGATCCCCGTGACCCGGAAGGCCTGTAACCCGCCGATGGGTGTCTTCGTCTACCTGCCGCTCGTGCTGCCGCTGACCGCGCTGCCGATCGCACGCCTGGCCGAACAGCATCTGCACCCCCGCAGCGCGACCCGGCTGCTCGCCGTCGTCGGCGTGCTGCTCGCCCTGTGCAGCACGCTCTGCCTGGGCCTGCTGATGGTGGTGGGCACCGCCCAGCTGCCGGGCAACCCGCTGCCGGACAGCTGGTCGGACCCTCAGGTGCGGGCCGCGGTGCCGTACGAGGTGAAGGCGGGCATCGCCGCGATCGGGGCGCTGGCCGCGGTCCTCGGGGCCTGCGGGCGGACGGTGTACCGCCATGTGCGGCTGCGTATCGGCGCTGGCCGGGCGCTGGCCGCCGCGCCCTCCGTCGTCTCGGGCGACGTCGCGGTGCTCCCGGACCCGGAGCCGTACGCCTACGCGCTGCCCGGAAGCCCGGGCCGGGTCGTCGTCTCGACCGCGATGACGGAGTGTCTGGACGCCCGGGAACGGCAGGCCCTGATCGCCCATGAGCGGGCCCATCTGGCCGCCCGGCACCACCGCTGTCTGCTGGCCGTCCAACTCGCGGCGCGCGCCAACCCGTTCCTGCTGCCGCTGCGTACCGCGGTGTCGTTCAGCACCGAACGGTGGGCGGACGAGGAGGCCGCGGGCGCGGTCGGCGACCGGCGGGTGGTGGCGATCGCGGTCGGCAAGGCGGCGCTGTACTCGCACCGCGCCCCGGACGTCTCGGCCGGCTTCGCCGCCTTCGCGGCCCCGGCGGGCCCCGTGCCGCGCCGGGTCGCCGCGCTGCTCGCCCCGGTCCCGCCGGTCCGGCTGTGGCCGCCGTCCTCCGCCCATGTGGCCCTCGCGGCGCTGATCGCGGCGGTGGGCACGGCGGCCTCGGCCCTGTCGTCGCTCAGCGCGGCCGTGACGCTGGTGGGGATCCTGCACGCGGCGACCCCGCTGTGACGCCGTACGGGCCCGGCGGACGGTCGTCCACCGGGCCCGTACGCCCCGACTCGGCCCGGCTTCGACCGGGCCTGGGTCCGGCCTCAGTCGGCGGAGGAGGCGAACTCCTCCTGGACGGCGAGTGCGGCGGGAGCCGGACGCGCCGCGGGGACCTCGCCGCTCCCCTTGCCGCCGCTGCCGCCGCCGTCCCGGCCGCGCCACGCCTGGATCCTGGCGACGACGGGCTGGGTCCATCGGGCGGTGAGCGGTCCGACGATGACGAGGATCAGGACGTAGGCGGTGGCGATGGGCCCGATCCGGGGCTCGGTCGCCACGGCCAGACCGGCGATGACGATGGAGAACTCGCCGCGTGCGACGAGCGTTCCGCCGGCCCGCCACCGCCCGCGCGAGCCGATTCCGGCGCGCCGGGCCGCGTACCAGCCGGTGGCGATCTTGGTGAAGACGGTGACGATCGCCAGCAGCGCCGCGGGGAGCAGCACCGGCGGGATCTCGGCAGGGTTGGTGGAGAGCCCGAAGAACACGAAGAAGACGGCGGCGAACAGGTCCCGCAGCGGCGTCAGCAGCTTGCGCGCGCCCTCGGCGACCTCGCCCGAGAGCGCGATCCCGACCAGGAACGCGCCGACGGCGGCGGAGACCTGCAACTCCTGTGCCACACCGGCCACCAGGACGGTCAGCCCGAGGACGACCAGCAGCAGCATCTCCGGATTGTCGGAGGACACCGCCCGGCTGATCAGCCGCCCGTGCCGCAGCGCCAGATAGAGCACGAACCCGACGGTGCCGAGCGCGATGAGCAGGGCGATGCTGCCCCCGGCGAGGCCCACTCCCGCGAGCATCGCGGTGAGCAGCGGCAGATAGACGGCCATCGACAGGTCCTCGATGACGAGCACACCGAGGATGACGGGTGTCTCCCGGTTGCCGAGCCGCCCGAGGTCGGTGAGCACCTTCGCGATGACCCCGGACGACGAGATCCAGGTGACCCCGGCGAGTGCGACCGCCCCCACGGGCCCCCAGCCGAGCAGCAGCGCGGCGACGGCACCCGGGGTCGCGTTGAGCACGAAGTCCACGGCCCCGGACGGGTATTGCGTCTTGAGGCTGGTCACCAGCTCCGAGGCGCTGTACTCCAGGCCGAGCAGGAGCAGCAGCAGGATGACGCCGATCTCGGCGCCGACGGCGGTGAATTCCTCACTGGCCCCGAGCGGCAGCAGCCCGCCCTCGCCGAACGCGAGCCCGGCCAGCAGATACAGCGGGATCGGCGAGAGCCCTATCCGCCCGGCGAAGCGGCCGATGATGCCCAGCCCCAGGATGACGGAGCCGAGCTCCACCAGCAGTGCGGTCGTGTCGTGCACGGTCAGCCCTCCGCAATGATCTCGGAGAGCGCGTCGACGCCCTCCCGCGTTCCGACGGCGACCAGGGTGTCGCCGATGGCCAGCCGGAAGTCCGGCCCCGGGGACGGATGCGCACTGTGCGTCCGCAGCACCGCCACGATCGAGGCCCCCGTCCGGGTCCGCGCCTTCGTGTCCCCGAGCAGCCGCCCGCCGTACGGGGAACGGCTCCCCAGCGGAATGTGCTCGGTGACCAGGTCGATGCCCTCGGTGCGCACGGCGTCGATGGGTGCCGCGTCGATGAGGTGCGCGAGGCCGGTGGCCTCCTGCGGTGTCAGGGGTACCGAGAGCCGGCAGGAATCGGGGTCGTCCTGGTCGTAGAAGCCGATGAAGCGGCGTCCGTCGTGGTGGACGACGACGGAGATGTGCTGGCCCGACTCGGTCGTGTAGTCGTACTGCACACCGACTCCGGGCAGCGTGGTGCGGTGGGTTCCCATGGCTTCCTCCCGAGATGCGGCGGCTCTTGACGCACTTGGTGATCTCTTTATTCGCCCATTACCTTATCCGGAGGCTCCCGCCGCCTGCGGGGCGCGGGGCGCGGGGCTGCCGAGCGCGGGGCGCGCGGCCCGTGCCCGGCACCCGGCCCATGGCGAAGGCCCTGGTCGCCGACCAGGGCCTTGCTGTCTCCGTCACCGCCGGTATCAGTGGTCCTTCAGGGCCGCCCGCACATGACGCTCCAGAGTGCTCGCGATCGTCCAACTCGCCGCGCAGTCCAGGCGTTTCCAGCTGTTCGTGGGCCGGCAGGTGAGGACGTAGGCGAGCTCCCGGTGGCGATCGAGGGCGCCTTTGTCGAGCACTACAGCGGAATACCCTTGCTGCGTTCCAACAGCCGGTTCAACTTCGGCACGAACTCGTCGGCGATGCCGATGAATTCGTGGTTGTCCTTGCAGAACCGTCGACCGGTCTCGACGACTGCGAGGATCCGGCGGAGGGTGTCGTCGATCAGGCCCGCGGACAGCGACGCCTCGCACGCCTCCACCCACTCGGTTCCCCGTCGTGCGATCACCGAGAAGGAGTGCGGAGAGGCGCCGCCGTGGCGCCGCGTGACATCCTCCAGCACGCTTATGGCCTCGAACGCACGGTCACGGAGGCTGCTGTCGGCAGGGCTCTCCGTGGACCGGCGCAGTCGTATCGCGCTCCACGCAGTGAGGACGAAGTGATCGGACGCTCCTCCTTCACATCCCTGGGCGGTTTCCAGATGGTTCTCGGCTATGCCGAGGTCGCCCCGTTCGAGCTCGTATTCGCCACGCTGCAACCAGTAGTGGAAGTTGTCCCGCAGCAGTTCGTGCACGGTGCCGTAGATGTCCCGGACCTGTGCGGGCTTGAGCCGGAGCGTCACCATGAGGGAGTGGTTGAGCAGCCGGACCAGGATCCTGCGGTAGGGGTCGTCGTTGTCGCGGATGTCGGCCGCGTACTGCGCGTAGAACCTCAGCAGGAACTCGATGACACCGGCCAGCTGGATCGGGTTCTTCTTGAGGACCGTCTCGACCACGGTGTCCGCGATGGTGCGCTGTCGGCACCGTACGGTCCCGTCCGGGGCAAGGGTGAGGAAACGCCTGGCCACGAGCTGGTTGATCGCTCGGTTCAGTGACGGCTTGGGGGCGCCCCGCCCGGAGACTATCTGAAGCAGGTCCTCCTGCTCGATGCCGCGTTTCTTGAAGACGATGGCGGATTCGAAGACGCAGACGGTCGCGTAGACCGAGACCTGCTCGGGTTCCAGTTCGTGGTACTCACTGGCGACCTTCTCCTCGAAGCGCTTACCCGTGACCACCTGGATCATGGCCACGAGCAGACTGCGGTCGCACAGCTCCCGCAGTTTGTCGATCTTCTCGGGCCGGAGTTTCTGCCGCTTGAGTATCCCCGGCAGACCGTGCGCGTGCAGCACGTCGACGATGTGCCCCAGGTCCTCGTCCTTCAGGGGCTCGTCCGCCGACACCCGCAGGGACTGGAAGGTGACGTCCAGTTCGTCGGAGCGGGTGGTACGGATCGCCGCGACAACCAGCGCTCTGCCACCGTTGCTGAGCTCTCTGAGCAGTGAGGCACCCAGGCTTCCGAAGATGTCGACATCGTCCACGAAGATCGCGTCCGCCGACATGCTGAGGGCCTGGGCCTTCAGGTTCGGCAGCGGATCGGTGGCCTCGCGGTCGATCCAGGCCACCGTTCGTCCTGCCTGATGCAGCTCGTATGCGTACTGCATGAGCGCCGTGGTCTTGCCGGAGCCGGCCCGGCCCTCCACCAGGGCGATCCGGTGCCTTCCGTCCTCCGCGGGCTGCGCGCTGGCACGGATGCGGTCGGTGATCGAGAGCTTCACGGCAAAGCCGTCCTTGACGTCACCCCACGTCGGGTCCTGGCCTTTCAGGAACTCCACACTGCCGGCCGGCGCGTTGTCGACGAGGGACGAGACGAGCTTGATTCCGGAGCCCCGTCGTGCACCGACCCGAATATCCGCCAGTCGTCTCCTGCCCTGCTGGAGCACCTCCAGGCCCGGCCGCAGTTGCTGCACCGCGAACTCGTGCGGAGGTACCTGAATGTGTGTCAGGCCGGCCTGTCGTATCCGAGCGCGGTCCGCGGCAGTCCCCGGTCCTGTGATGAGGAAACGGGGAAAGTGCTCCGCGTCGCTCTGCGGCTGGGTCAGGGCGAGAGCATTCCACAGCGACCGGCTGCTGGGGGAGGAGGCCATGAAGACCGTGGGATGGGTCAGTAGTTCCGCTTTCAGCCTGCGAAACCACAGAGCACGTGGCGTGAGGTCGTCGTCCGCGGGAACGGTGAAGTCGAGGGCTTCGGACGCGGTGGGGTTGCCGTGCATGGCCACCGCCTCGACCGTAGCGTTGCCGGCTGCGGGTTTCCGCGCCATGGCGTTGACAAAGGTGTTGGTCTCCGCGGTCCGCGGGTCGGTTTCGAGGACCGACGAGAAGATGTCGGTCGCCGTGAAGTCGTAGATGCGCCACCAAGGGGCCTGCAGGATGCGACGTGCGGCCTTCGTGGACTCCTGGTCGGCGCCGCGCAGTTCGGCGACGTGCCGGTCGACCGTTCGGGAGCCCAGCTCGGTGAGAGCGGTGCTCCAGATCTCGGAAATGGCGGGCGCCGGGTCGGGCACGACGCCGTACACCGCTTGTGTCAGCTGCTGGGTGAGGGTGTAATGGTGGAGTCGGGTATTGGAACTGCCTGAATACCTCGGCCAGTGCGGACCCATGCCGTGAAGTCGTCGGCGAGTCCGGGCGGGTTGTCGCTT
>NZ_JBSFBQ010000016.1:0-172060 GCF_053593015.1 Streptomyces sp. NPDC002403
CGCCGGATCAACATCGGCGATCTGGAGGCGTCCGAGCAGGTCTTCGATCTGCTGATGGGCAACGAGGTGGCGCCGCGCAAGGAGTTCATCACCAGCTCCGCCGCCACCCTGGACCGCTCCCGCATCGACGTCTGAGCCATCACTCCGGCGAGGGACAGCGCCACCTGTAACTGCTTCCCTTCAGGCCGAGCGGAGGCCTCGCTCGACCCCCGGCGTGTGTCAGGAACACACCTTTCCCGGAACAAGATGGGAAGGTCGGCGAAGGCGGCCCACACCGCGGACTCACTGTCACAACTGTGGTTCTGGCACAGATCTTGGGCAGCGGTCGCGGACGGTGACGGTGTGGTCCGGTCGAAAGGGTGGTCACGAACCCCGGCCGCTCGACAGGACGAGATCGGTCCTGGATTCGCGTGCACGATCGGCCTCGCGCATACTCACGGCGGACCCGAACTCGCCATGTTCGGACTCGATCCACGCTATGCACCGCAGACTCAACAGGCTCGGAGCGAAGTCCGCCGAGGGTGCCGTATTGACTGAAGGCCAATCAGGGCCCCGCCACTGGCTCGGGGGCCAAGGCGTCGTCGCAGTTCAAGGATCTGGCTCCGGGTGGCTACGAGTGCCTGCCGCGGTGCCTGGACGTCGTCGAGGTGCCGCCGCTCGAACTCGGCGAGCTGGTCCTCCTGATCCCGGAAGGCCGGGTTCAGGAACTGGCGGGATGTCACTCCGCGCGGGCTGCGGCGAGGCGGTGCCCCGGAGATCGCGGACATCGGCGGAGACACCGGAAGCCCACGTGGAACAATTCCCTCGTACACGTATGCCGGGGGTGGCGCAGCAGGGGAGGGACGCAAGTGACGACGGCTCGTGATCTGGTGATGGGTTACGTCGATGTTCTCGACTCGGCCGGCGAGGCCATGCGGGCGGCCTTCCCTCCGCTCGAGCGGCTGGCGGACGTGCTCGGTCTGGTCCGTTCGCACCGGATCAGCCGGAGCGGTGATATCGGGACCTGCTCCTACAGCGTCCACGGAGCAGGCTGCCTCTTCATCAGCCAGGACGGATCTGAGGTCGATGTGGACTTCACGGCCGACGGGGAGGAGATCTTCGACCTCTGGCGGCTGCGCCTCTACGGGCAGAGTCTGCCCGAGCCTTTCGACCTCACGGAGGATGATCTGCGGCCCGGTGGAGCGACACGACCTCGGTAGTCGGTCCGGCGGGCTGGCTCACCGGCGCGGGACGCATCACCGGTCTCCTGGCCGGCTACACCTGTGTGGTCCTGCTGGCCCTGACGGCCCGCACGCCGCTCCTGGACCACACGATCGGCACCGACCGGCTCGCCCGCTGGCACGCCTGGGGCGGCCGCTGCACCGTCTCCCTGGTACTCGCCCACACCCTGCTGATCACCTGGGGCTACTCCCTGGCCTCCCACACGAACATGATGAGTCAGACCTCCGTGTTCGTGCTGCACTACCCCGACCTCCTCAAGGGCACGGCCGGCTTCCTGCTGCTCCTGGCCGTCGGAGCCCTCTCGGCACGCGTGGCCCGGCGCAGGCTCAGTTACGAAACCTGGCACTACCTGCACTTCGCCACCTACCCGGGCCGTCTTCCTCGCCTCCGGCCACCAGCTCTCCGACGGAGTCGACTTCGTCGGCAACAGCTTCGCCCAGGTGGCCTGGTACACACTCTTCCTCGGCGTCGCCGCGATGCTGGCCTGGTACCGGTTCGCCGTACCCGTACGGGGCAGACCGCGTCACCGTCTGCGCGTCACCGCGGTCCGCCCCGAAGCGCCGGGCGTGGTCTCCGTCCACCTCACCGGCGACCGCCTGGACGAGCTGGGCGGCGAGCCGGGGCAGTTCCTGCGCTGGCGCTTCCTGGCCCCCGGCCTGTGGTGGACCGCCAACCCGTACTCCCTCTCCGCACCCGCGCACCCACACCATCTGCGCATCACGGTGAAGGCCGTCGGCGGCCACAGTGCCGCACTCGCCCGTCTGACGCCGGGCACCCGGGTATGGGCCGAGGGGCCATGCCCGGGTTAACCGCCGGCCGCTGCACCGCCTCCAAGGTGCTGTTCCTGGCCGGCGTCGGCATCACTCCGCTGCGCGCGCTCTTCGAGACGCTCCCGGGCCAGGTGACCCTCGTCCACCGGGCACGTCGCACCGACGACCTCGCCCTGCGCGGTGAGCTCGACGCCACCGGTACCGAACCCGTCGGCATCATGACGGTCCAACTCGCCACCTGCTGCCGGGAGATCGGTAGCGCCCCCACCGAACTCCGCGCGCGAGCCATCCGCTTCGGTCTTCTCGCCGAGTCCGAACACCAGGGCGAGGTGGATCGGAGCGCGTGGCCCGGCGTCGGGCTGGCGGCCGCATACCATGGGGCCATGGACGAGATCGGCGGTGTCGAGGTCGTGGCCTTCGCGAACAGCGATGCGTTCGAAGGCTGGTTGGCGGATCACCATGCTCGGCACGACGGCGTGTGGGTCAAGGTTGCCAAGAAGGGCTCCGGGATCGCGTCCGTGACAGCCGACGAACTGGTCGACGTGGGGCTGTGTTGGGGCTGGATCTCGGGTCAGCGCCGGTCGCTCGACGCTTCGTACTACCTGCAGAAGTACGTGCCGCGGCGCCCGAAGAGCCTGTGGTCGCAGGTCAACGTCGACAAGGTCGCCGTGCTGGCGGCTGCGGGCCGGATGCGCGAGCCGGGCTTGGCGGAGGTACGCAAGGCGCAGGCGGACGGGCGTTGGGCCGCCGCATACGCGCCGCAGTCGACGGCCGCGGTGCCCGATGAACTGGCAGCGGCTCTGGCGGAGGACATCCGGGCGGCAAACGCCTTCTCGGCACTCGACAAGACCGCGAAGTACTTGGTGCTTCTACCCTTGCTCCAAGCCCGAACTCCCGAGGGGCGCCAAGTCGCAGTGGAGCGTGCGGTGCGGGCGTTGGCCGCCGACGGGTAGGCGTTGTTTCAGAGTCCCAGGCGGTTTCGTCGGCGGCGTCGAGGCCCGGAACGGGGGCGCCCGACAGGAAGCCGGCCGCGACGCAGGCGTCGCACTACGCCCGCCACTGGGGCCGGAGTGGGGGTCCCTCGTACGCTTCGCTTTCTCGACCGGATGGACAAACCGGCCGGCGTGTCTGATGCGGGGCCGTCGTCCGGTGCTCTGACCGCATAGGTTCGCCGGATTGGTCAGCCAGCAGTCCCGAGAGGACGTCCGCGCTTTGGTCCGCTGGAAGGTAACGCCGCGGCGGGCGAGCAGGCACCGTAACGCCTCGCGGCCGATCCGGATCACGTGGACGTGGACGTGGACGTGGACGCGGCGCAGGCAGGCGGCGAGTTTTCGGATCGACCAGTGGGTGAAAGGCCGGCTCAGCTTGGCCGGGCGAGTGATGGCCGCCTGGATGACGAAGTCCTCGTCGTCAGGGCGGAGCAGGCGGGGACGGCCTCCAGCCCACCGAGGATCCTGACAGGCCAGGCCGATCTCTTTGAACCGGTGGATCACGTCGCGGACGGTGTACTCGTCGGCCTGGACCGGCTTCGCGATCACCGTGCGGCGTGGTGACAGACTCATTGTCATGGATCTTGTAGGCCGCGATTCCGGCAACCGACCAGCGATCGAGGAGATCATCCGTACCGAGTTGGGTACGGATGCTGCTGAACGGTTCCATTCCCTGGTCAGGCCGTCAGTGGGGTTTGCCGTGCGAGCCGACTTCTCGGAGGCGGGCAGCATGATCGGGGGCCTGCCGCGAACCACCGAGTCGTTCGAATGGCCCCACTACGGAGGGAAGCCGATGGTGCTGCTGGCTCAGGTGGACTGCAGCCAGGCGGCGCGTCTGCTCGGCAAGGACTGGACGTTTCCCGGTCACGGCTACCTGCTCTTCTTCCATGACGATGACTTCGCTGCTGAGTTGAAGTTCGATCTTGGTGATGACGGTGGCCGTGTCGTGCATGTGGCGGCTCGATCTGACTGGCGGCCACGTGAAGGCAATGGCCCCGCACTGCCGGCCCTGTCGCTGGAGGCCAGTGCACTGCCCTCACTGCCGGGCTGGACAAGTGCGGAGGCCGATCAAGCAGTCGGAGGGGACGTCATTGCCTTGATCAACCTGGACCAGGCGCTATCCACTCTCCTGCCGGCTCCGCGACACCGCTTGCTCGGCTGGTGCGACAGCAGCGACACCCCGCAGCCGAAGGGCCATCGGCCGCTGCTGCAGTTGGAGGCGGAAGCCGGGACCGCCTGGGGCGAGATCGTCAATGTCTCCTTCTGGATCCGTGACGAGGACCTGCAGGCCGGGGACCTCCGTAACGTCCGCCGATCCTACGAAGTCGCATGACCCTTCCACCTCCGCAGCCCCCACCCGCAAGTGGCCCCGGCCTGCCCCACAGATGACAGGGCCACGCCGAGGCTCGGATCCCGTCGCCGACCGGCCGGTCAACGGCCAACTATCGTGCCCAGTCACGGCGAGCGCGGATCCAGCCCGGTGAACCTATGCGCCCACAGGGCGTCAGGGCGTGTATCGAATGTGCTGGGCGCCAGCGCGACACTGCCGACGGACGGCCCGAAATCGCAGGCGATCTTCGCCCAGTCATGCTGGGATCCATTGCTATGAATGATCATTTCCTCAATGAAGCCGACTTGACGGACAGGATGGAACGGAACCTGGCGGAACATGCCTGTCACCTGCATCGGAGTATGGCCGGTGCGACCGTCACAGATGCTGGTGACCTCCTGGTCGCGGACAGCGGCCTGGACGACGACACTTTCAACATCGTTGCTGCGGCCCGCTTCACCGCCGCCGACGCTACGGCACGTATCACCGAGACTACTGGGACGCTGGCGCGCACCGGCCGTCGTTTCTCCTGGTGGGTGGGGCCCGCCTCGACACCGGTGGACCTCACCACCCACCTGACCGCGGCCGGTCTGCCGCCGTCCGAACGCGAGACGGCGATGTGGGCCGAACTGGACGACACCCTGCCATCGCCTGCCGCCCAGGGACTGGGCATCCAGCAGGTGGCCACGCCCGAACAGCTCGCCGACTACGCCACGGTTCTTGCCGCGAACTGGGACCCGCCCGCAGACACTGTCCGCCGCTTCTTCGCGCAGGCCGCCCCGCAGGCACTGGCCGCGCAGTGCCCGGCCCGGTATCTGGTCGGCTACGTGGAGAGCCGTCCGGTCTGCTCCGCTGAAGTGTTTCACCACGCGGGAGTCGCCGGCATCTACAACATTTCCACTCTGGCCGCCCACCGTCGACGCGGCTACGGCGGCGCCATCACGCTCGCGGCACTCCGTACGGCCCGCGACCGAGACCACCGCATCGCAGTCCTGCAGGCGTCAGCCGACGGCGAGCCCGTCTACCGCCGCCTGGGGTTCCGCTCCTGTGGCCAGTTCACCGAACACGCCATCAACCCCTGAACCCCCCAAACTCCACTGGCTCTCCGCCCGTCCTTCCCCGGGTCCACCTGGTGCTGGACAACTACGCCACCCACGAGACCCCGGCTGTCAAGACCTGGCTGCTCGCGTACCCACGGTTCCACCCGCACTGCACACCCACCGGATCGTCCTGGCAACCTGGTGGAGCGGTGGTTCGCCGAGCTGGCGAACAAGCAGATACGGCGAGACGTTCACAGATCTCTCCAGACCCCGGAGAAGGGCATCCGGACCTGGATCGCCGCATGGAAAACCGACCCCAGGCCCGTACGTCTGGACCAAGACCGTGGACGAGATCCTCGAACGCCTCGCCGGCTATCTGAACAGAATTCCTGACCCAGAAGACCAGAACGGCCGCAACGAGAGTGACGCACCGTCAGCACGACGTCGGGGCGCCGAAGGTGTCGCTGAGCGCTATGGATGGCGATGAGCGGCGCATTTGGCCGGTTGAGCGTTGTGGTTGGCGGAGTCCTTGGCCGAGTGTGGAGCTACGCCAGGCGAGAGCGGTGGAAGTGACGCAGCGCCGCTTCGGCGGCGTTGGCGCCGCACATGCCGTGCGCGCCCGGTCCTGGCGGTGTGGCGGCCGAGCAGATGTACATGCCGGGGACACCGGTGTCATAGGGGGAGAGTGTGGGCCGCGGGCCGAAGACGAGCCGGCGTACGTCCTTGGCGCCGGTGACGATGTCGCCGCCCACGTTGTTGGGGTTGTAGGCGTGCATGTTCATGGTGGATCGCGATACGTGTCCGACGATGCGTTCCCGGAACCCGGGAGCGAACCGCTCGATCCGGCTGATCACCGCCTGGGTCGCGTCGCCGGTGTAGCCGTGGGGCACGTGCGCGTAGCTGTAGAGGGGGTGGATGTCGCCGACGGAGCGCTGGGGGTTGGCGAGGTACTGCTGGCCGATGAGGACGAACGGGCGCTCGGGCATGCGGCCGGCGTGGATGTCCCGTTCGGTGGCGGCTATCTCGGCGTACGGGCCGCCGAGATGGAGCGTGCCGGCTCGGTGGGCGTCCGGGTTCGTCCACGGGACGCCGCCGTCGACCGCGAAGTCGACCTCGAAGGCTCCCGGGGCGTGTCGGAAGCGCCGGTACGCGCGGGTGACACGAGACGGCAGCCGGTCGCCGATGATGCCGGCGACGGCCCGCGGAGCGAGGTCGGGAACATCGTGATGTCCGCAGGTGGCAGGTCGTGTGCGTGCCGCACCTCGATGCCGGTCTCGATCTTGCCACCGTGTTCGGCGAGGACTGCGGCCAGCGCCGCCGAGACCGACCGCGATCCGTCGGCGGCGACGGGCAAGCCGTGCCGATGCCCGGCGGCGATGATGCCCAGGGCGATGGCGGAGGAGAGCGAGTGGTGCAGCGGCCGGAACGCGTGCGTGGCCACCCCGCCGAACAACGCCCGGCCTCGCTCGGTGGTGAACAGCCGTGCGATGGCCGAGCCCGGCAACAGCGTCGGCAGGCCGAACCGGGCGAGGGCGAGCGGGTGCCTGGGCAGGCGCAAGAGCGGCCCCATGATGTCCTCGGCCAGCATGTCGAAGCGGGCCGCCGGCCCCGCGAACGCCAGCCGCCAGCGGGAACCGTCCCGGCCGAGCCCGGCGGCGGTCGCCTCAACCGAGCGGTGCAGCACGCCGGCCTCGCCGCCATCGAGCGGGTGGACACAGTCGATCTCCGGCCGGAGCCAGGTCAACCCGTGCCGCTCAAGGCCGAGGCGCTGCAGGAATGCCGATCCGCCGGCCATCCGACGCTTGCATGGACGCCGGAATCGCCTCAACCAGCGTGTCTGTCCCGCGACAGGCCACGCGAAGGAGGCGGGGCATTTTCCGCGCCGTCGTCGCTCGCCGCGCACAACTCGCCGCTGACCGCGGCGTCCCGTACCTCTACGCCGACGCCGACGCCGACGCCGACGCCGGCAGCGCCCGCGGTCGGCGATGGCCGGCTCGCCCGGTCCGGTGGAGTCGGTCAGCGGGTGGCGAGGCTGCGTTCGCCGTCGCGGCAGTCGCCGAGGCGGGCATCGCGCACTTCGTGGGTTCCGGTTTCGGCGAGTGCCGCCGCCCTCGCCTGGGGGATCCGGAGGGGTGCTGCCGATGGACGGGGAGTCGAAGGCGTCGCCGTTGCCAGCCGAGTCCGAAAGGCCGAACCGGGACTTCCTCGTACAACTGCCCGGGCTGACAGGCGCAGGCCCCTGACGTGTGCGAGCGCTTCAGAGGCACTTCGTCAGCGCGTCGACCCCATGCCTGCCTCGGGTTTGTTCCGCCGGGCACGCCATGTCGTCAGCCCGTGTGCCAGCAGGGCCACAGCGGCGATCCCCGCTGCAATGCGGATCGTGTTCCAGGTGGCCCCGGCAACCGCTTCCTGCAAGGGGGCCTCCACGTCCAATCGCACAGAGGTCTCGAAGAAGGCGATCAACGGAATGAGCAGCCGGAACGGGAGGCCTCCGATACTGCGCGTCCGTGCGATGTTCCCCACCAGCCCTACAGGGGCCCCAAGGATGAGAGCCGCAATTCCCCAGCCGAGGATCCTGGAAACGAGTTCCTCTTTGGAACCGGAGGAGATGACCGGGCCGATGGGGGAAATCGGGAACATGAACTTGAAAACGTAGTACCCGGCCACGGCTACGGCCAGTGCGGAAGAAGCCAGGAGCGCCGACTCGATCCTGGACCGGCGTGAAAGGCCCACCAGAAAGGCGAAGCACGCCCACGCCCATCCGCTGGAGAAGACGAGAGCAGCGGCATGGCAAATTGGGTTGTCGAATCTATCCATGAGCGGGCCGATTACGGCCAGCACCATGCCGGCCGCAAGAGCAACCACGACGGGTACGACACGAGCACGCGAAAAATACACGATCGCCTTGTCCGGATTCTGTGGGCAATAACCGAAAGCAGTGCATTTACCCGATCGGGGTTCGCGCCGAGCACTGTTGCTGCCCCCGAGTCCGTGCCCCGCATTCTGCGGTGGATCATGCTTCCTGGGCCCGGCACTTTCCGGACGGCCGGGGGACATGTTCCAGGCATGTCCCGCTCGGCCGCCGTACGTGGCACGACGACGAAGACCGCGAGCAGCACCCCTCGTGCGCCACGTTGAACCGCCGGTGTCACTCGGCACTGGCCTCTGCGCCGCACCATTGGGTCAACTCCGGGTGCCGGTATCACTCGGCGTCGGTGCTCTGCGCGAATGTGAGGCCCGGTTCCTGGGTACGGGCCCCGGCCGGGCGGCACGTGTAGTCGTACCCCACGAACAGGGGGCCACGGCCACCGGACCGCCCTGCCGGTCCACACCGGGTAGGGGTCCCCGGGGGCTACTGCGCCGAGCTGGACCTCTGCGGGGCGACCGGTGCCAGGCGCTCACGGATGATCCGGGTCATGTCTGCCTGATGGTCGGTGAGGAAGAAGTGCCCGCCAGGATAGGTTCGGAGATCGAACTCCGCAGAAGTGTGCGCGGACCAGGCGCCGGCCTCCTCCGCGCTGACCTTGGGGTCGTTGTCACCGGTGAAGACGGTGATGGGGCAGGTGAGCGGGGGCCCCGGCACGTAACGGTAGGTCTCCGCCGCCCGGTAGTCGGCGCGCAGTGCGGGCAGCGCCATGCGCACCACCTCCGGGTCACCCAGGACACGGGGGTCGGTGCCGCTCAGCTCGCGCACCTCGGCGAGCAGACCCTCGTCGTCGCGCAGGTGCACGCGCTCGTCCCGGGTGCGCGACGGCGCGCGACGGCCGGAGGCGAAGAGATGGCACACGTCGGTACCGCGTGCCTGGAGCAGCCGGGCGATCTCGAAGCCGAGAGAGGCACCGAGACTGTGGCCGAAGAGGGCCACCGGCCGCCCGTCCACCGGGCCCAGCACGTCGGCGACCTGACGCGCCAGCTCCGGGATGTCGTCCACGGGTGTCTCGTGCCGCCGGTCCTGGCGGCCGGGATACTGCACGGCCACGACGTCCAGTGCGGGCGAAAGGGCCCGTGAGACAGGGAAGAAGAAAGACGCCGAGCCGCCCGCGTGCGGCAGGCAGACGAGCAGTGCTGTCCGAGCGCGAGCGGGCGCGGAGGTTGCGCCGGGGGCGCTCAGAAATCTTCTGATCCACAATTCTTGGGCGACTTGCGAGGGCTTCATAAAGGGTGTCCGATCCTTGCGTTGCCGAGCATTTCGAGATTCTCCCTCACGCCCCCGTCTTTCCCTCTGCGGGCGTGTGGTGGATCACTTCACCTGGGTGATGGCTGGTAAGACAGCAGGATCTCCGATGCCTTCGGCCCCTTCTCTCCCGTTGAAGAGCTCGACGGTGCCGCCGGCCTGGTAAAGGTGCTTCTCGTCGGCCAGATCGTTGGCGTGCATGAAGACCTCTTCGCCCTCTCCTCGGGGGCGAAGGATCCGTAGCGCTTGATCTCATCGAACTTGAGAGCCCTACCCGCCATCAACACAGCCACACCTCCAACGCGCGCCAGAAATGTCGGGGATGCGCGCATCCCCGTGTATCCCGCCCAGAGAATTTACAGTTCTCCGCCTGGACATGCGAGCCGTTCCGTGGAACGGCTCGGGATCGGAGCCTGGACTCAGGCAAGGGCAATGCCTATGGGCCGCAGGGCAGTTGGTGACGGTCTGGCAAGCCGGTGCCGGGTCCTGGCGTCGCTGGTGTCGCGCGACGTGCTGGATGAGGCGATCGAGGCGCACGGCTGTCGGGAGGAGTGGGGCCGAGAGCAGTCAACGCGTCGCCCATGCCCCATCTCCGGCAGTGCGCCGCCGTGATGACCGGGATCGGTCCGGATCGGATCAAGTTCCCCGGCACGCCCCGGATTGTCCACGGCCCGGCTGCAGCAGTCTCTCGTCCTCGCCCTGCGGCAGTGACCTGCCGTGCCACCGGGCGGGCCTTGTCAGCACGTGTCCAGGTGTGTTCTTGTGATGCCGTTCACCGATGAGGGGAGGGGGAGTTGGCATCGACAGCGGGGGGTACGGGGCGGCTGATGGCCGTCAGCGACCTCCACATCGGTTACGAGGAGAATCGCGCTCTCGTGGAGGGGATGCGCCCCGGCTCCGACGACGACTGGCTGCTCGTGGCCGGGGACGTCGCCGAGACCGTGGCCGACATCCAGTGGGCCCTCAAGACGTTGGCAGGCCGTTTTCGCAAGGTTGTCTGGGTACCGGGCAACCACGAACTGTGGAGTCACCCGAGGGACCTCGTCACACTGCGCGGTGCGGCTCGTTACGAACACCTGGTTGAGCTGTGCAGGGAACTGGGCGTGATCACTCCCGAAGATCCCTACCCGGTCTGGGAGGGTCCGGGCGGCCCGGTGGTCGTGGCACCGCTGTTCCTGCTCTACGACTACAGCTTCCTGCCGGCCGGCTGCACGACGAAGGACGAGGGGCTGGCCTATGCGCATCGCACGGGCGTCGTATGCAACGACGAGTTCCTGCTGCACCCCGACCCCTACCCGAGCCGTGAGGCGTGGTGCTTGGCCAGAACGGCCGAGACGGAGCGTCGGCTCGCCGAACTTCCTGCCGACATGCCGACGGTCCTCGTCAACCACTATCCGCTCGACCGGCACCCCATGGATGTTCTCCGGTATCCCGAGTTCGCGATGTGGTGCGGAACCCGGCTGACCGCCGACTGGCACCGCCGGTTCCGCGTGGCCGCCATGGTCTACGGTCATCTGCACATCCCGCGGACCACCCACCACGAGGGCGTCCGCTTCGAAGAGGTGTCCGTGGGATATCCCCGCGAGTGGCGCGGGCGTCCGCACCCACCGGGGGCACTGCGCCGCATTCTTCCGTTGGAGGCCGATCCGGGTGATCGATGAGTTGCTCCCCGACTCGGTGGTAGCCGTGGAGACTTGCCATGACGATGCGGCCGACGAGGCGTTCCTGTACCCCGAAGAGGAGGCGATCGTCGCGCGGGCGGTGGCCAAGCGCCGCCGGGAGTTCGCTACGGTACGCGCCTGCGCCCGCCTCGCCATGGAGAAGCTCGGCCTGCCACCACAGCCCGTTCTGCCCGGTGTGCGAGGTGCCCCTCGTTGGCCGGAAGGGCTGGTCGGCAGCATGACGCACTGCGAGGGCTACCGCGCGGCCGCGCTGGCGCGCTCGGCCGACCTGGCCTCCCTCGGCATAGACGCCGAACCCCATGCCCCGCTCCCGGATGGTGTCCTGGAATCCGTCTCGCTGCCCGGCGAGCGGGGGCGTCTGACACGACTGGCGGCTCGGCAGCCCGCGATCCACTGGGACCGGCTGTTGTTCAGCGCGAAGGAATCCGTCTACAAGGCGTGGTTTCCCCTGACCGGAAGTCCGCTGGACTTCGACGAAGCCGACATCGACATCACCGCGGACCCCGGACAGGGGCAGCAGGGAGGTTTCCGTGCCGTGCTGCTCGTGCCCGGACCGCTGGTGGAAGGCCGTCGGCTCGGACACTTCCAGGGGCGATGGACCGTCCGTCAGGGCCTGATAGGCACCGCGGTCGTGGTTCCCTGCGCCCGACCCCACGAAGCGCATCACCGCATCTGACGCCGCACGCTGATCCGCCACGGGTTGCGGGACGGTCCTTGCTCCAGGACCAGGGGCCGTTGTGGAGACCGGCGGCCGTCCGAACAGGTGGGGCTCGGCTCGCGCCGGGCCCTGAGTCTGTCCCGCTGAGGCAATGGCCGGACTCGCTGGGGGAGGTGGAGATCTCCTCGGCGCGGGAATCAGCGTGAGCGCAGCTCCCGCAGGTGCGCTCGCTCCGACGGCGTGAGAGGCATGTCCGGCCGCACCCGCTCCGGGTGGGCGGCTCCGGGCCCACGCAGCATCTCGGTCGGCTCGGGCGCGGTCCCGCCCGAGCCGACCGGATCCACTCCCGTATACATCGTTCCGTACGCCACCAGGCTGCGGTAGATCGAACGCAGCAGGCGGCGGGTGAGAGACGGTTCCACGGCTGACCTCACTCCGGTCGTCGAGGTGACGGGCCATGCGCCGAGACCGTCCGGCCCGGCGGCCGAGGCGGAGCCCTGACGCGGTCGGGGACCACCGAACGCACTCCGCGCACCCGGGATACCGGCCCACGCGCGGAGGGCGGTTACTACGACACCGCCGACCGTGCCGTGCGGATGCGTTTCCAGCCGTCGCCTCACAGCAGGTGCGCGAACTGATCGCGCGCCGACTCCGCCCAGTCGCCGTAGGTCCTCATCCCGGGGTGCAGGGTCCGTGCGCGGGACACGTCGGCGGGGGTGACGTCGGGGTGGCGGCGGGTGAACTCCAGCATGTCCGCGATGGCGTGGGCGTGGGGCACCGGCAGCTCCCGGTACGTCTCGTAGGGCACGTCCCGGTAGGCGACCGGGACGCCGAGCACCCGGGTGAGGTCGGCGGCGTAGGCGGCGGCGGGGCGCAGGTCGCCGACCACCTTGACCACCTCTCCGTGCAAGGTATGGCCGGCGGCCATCACGGCGGCCACCACCGGGCCGAGGTCGGCGACCGAGACAGCGGGCAGCGGGGTGTCCCCGTGCGGCAGTGCGAAGGCCAGCGAGCCGTCCGGTTCTCTGCGTAGCCGACGGGCGGGCCAGTTCTCGTAGTACGTGGACAGGTGGACCGTGACGACCGGCGCGCCGCGCCCGCGCAGTTCCTCCTCCAGCCTGGCCTTGCCGTCGTGGTGCGGCAGGGACAGCGCGCCGCCGCTGCGCCGGTGCGCCTCGGGAAGGCTGCTGTGCACCAGTGTCCCGGCACCGGCGGACAGCACGGCTTCGGCCGTCGTGCGGGCCGCCTCGTACTCGCGTTCCTTGAGAGACCAGTAGTCGGTCACCAGGAACGCGGCCCGGACACCGGTCGCCGCCCGGCGCACCTGCCGGCCGTCGGTCAGGTCGCAGGCGACGACGTCGGCCCCCAGGGCGGCCAGGGCGCCGGCGGCCGCCGACCGCGGGTCGCGGGTCACGGCCCGCACCGCCCAGCGGCCGGACCGCAGCAGGTGACGGGCGACGGAGCCGCCCTGGGCCCCGGTGGCTCCGGTGACCAGGACGAGAGGTCGGTCGGTCATCTTTCCTCATCCACGAGTCGGCTTGCCGTGCGCGGTGGCCGCCGCCCGGCGGCGGCCACCGGCCGGTTCAGCGGGCGGAGTTGACAACGTTCAGCAGCAGCCGGGGGGTCTTCGCGCCGCTCAGCATCTCCTCCGGCACGCTCACGCCGCGTTCCCGCTCGATCCGGGTCGCAGTTTCGAGGAGGGCGAGCGAGTCGTAGCCGAGGCCCTCGAACGGCGAGTCCAAGATGTCGCCGTCCAGGTCGACACTCTCGTCCTCGCCGGCGCACTCCCGCATCACGCGCTTCAGGTCGTCGAGGGTGAAATCGGTCATGGTGGTCACCTTCCGGTGGGATCTGTGGGTTTGATGGGAGCGGTGGTAGCGGTGGGGGAGGAGAACGGTGGTCACGGCCGGTCGGCGCGGCGGACGACCACGGCGCTGTTGAAGCCTCCGTGCCCGCGGGCCAGCACCAGTGCCGCGTCGCCGGCGAGCGGACGCGGCCGTCCTGTCACCAGGTCGATCCGGTGGGAGGCCGACACCCGGCCGACATCCGCGGTCGGGGGGATCACCCCGTCCCGGACCGCGAGCAGCGCCGCCGCCAGATCGAGCGCGGAGGCCCCGGCGCCGGGCCGGCCGGTCAGGGAGGTGATCGCGGTGACCGGGACCGCGTGTGCCCCGAAGACCTCGGTGATCGCCGCGGACTCCTGGGCGTCCAGTTCCGGTACGGCCGCGCCCTCGGCGAACACCGCGCCGATCGCCGACGGCTCGATGCCCGCGTCCACCAGCGCCGCCCGGGCGGCCCTGACCAGGCCGACAGGCCGTCCGGAGCCGGGCGGAGGGTCGAAGCAGGCCGCGTAACCGGCCAGTTCGCCGTAGTCGCGGGTGCTGCCCCGGGCGCCGGCCGAGGCCGCGCTCTCCAGGATCAGCAGCGCACCGCCCTCGGCGACGACCTGTCCGGCGGCACGCTCCCCGAAGGGCAGGCACGCCTCCTCGGGGCGGTCGGCGGTGCTCAGCCGGTTGCCGGTCAGCTCCGCCACGTAACCCCACGGGCACAGCGCCGACTCCATCGCCCCGGTGAGGACGGCGTGCGTCCCCTTGCGCAGCATTCTGCGTGCGTGCCCGACCGCGTCCAGCCCGCCGGCCTGACCGGTCACCAGGACTCCGCTGGGGCCGCGCAGGCCGTGCCGAATGGAGATCTGGCCGGTGTTGACGGCGTAGAACCAGGCGAAGGACTGGTACGCGCTGACATACCGCGGCCCTTTCGCCCACAGGCTCTCCAGCTCCCGCTGGCCGAACTCGAACCCGCCGGCGGAGTTGGCGGTGACCACCCCGACGCCGTACTCCGGGAGCACGGCCGGGTCCAGACCGGCGTCCCGCAGTACCTCGGACGCGGATGTCAGGGCGAGTTGGGTGACGCGGTCGGTCTGCGGCAGCAGCCGGCCGGGCAGGCCGGCGGCCGGATCGAAGGCGTCGATCTCACCGGCCAGCCGGCTCGGGTACCCGGAGGCGTCGAAGCGGGTGATCGGGCCGATGCCACTTCGCCCTTCCAGAGCGCTCTGCCAGAAGGCGTCGGTGCCGCTGCCGTTGGCCGCCCGTACGTCGAGGCCCGTGACGAGGACCGTGTCCTCTCGGCCGTCGGCCCGGCCGGCCGGCGAGTCGGTCGGGAGAGCGTGGGTGGTCATCGGTGGGTCCCTTCGGGCCGGGTGAGCACCATGGCGCTCTGGAAGCCGCCGAAGCCGCTGCCCACCGTGAGGACCGCGTCGAGACGCTGCTGCCTGGCGGTGAGCGGGACGTAGTCGAGCGGGCATTCAGGGTCGGCCTCGTGGAGGTTGGCGGTGGGCGGTACGACGCCGTGCTCCAGGGCGAGGGCGCAGGCGGCGATCTCGATGGCCCCGATGGCCCCCAGCGAATGGCCGATCATGGACTTGATCGAGCTGACCGGGATGGTCCGGGCGTGCTCGCCGAGGGCTCGCAGGAAGGCGGCCGACTCGTGCCGGTCGTTCTGCCGGGTGCCTGATCCGTGCGCGTTGACGTAGTCCACGGCGGTCGCGTCGAGCCGAGCCTCGTCCAGCGCGCGGGTGATGGCCTCCGCCATCTCCTTGCCGTCCGGGCGCAGTCCCGTCATGTGGAACGCGTTGCTGCGCGCGGCATGACCGCCGATCTCGGCGTACACGTGGGCCCCCCGGGACCGTGCGTGCTCCCATTCCTCCAGTACCAGCACGGCGGCGCCCTCGCCGAGGACGAAGCCGTCCCGGGTCCGGTCGAAGGGCCGGGAGGCGGTGGCCGGGTCGTCGTTGCGCGCCGAGGTCGCGCGGATCGCGTCGAAGGAGGCCACCGTGATCGGCGAGATCGGGGCGTCGCTGCCGCCGGTGAGCATGACGTCCGCGGTGCCCTCACGGATCAGTTCGCAGGCATGCCCGACGGCATCGAGCCCGGAGGTGCAGCCGGCCGAGACGACCGCGGCCGGACCGAGGGCGTCCGCCGCCCACGCCACCTCGCGGGCCAGGCTGCTGGGTACCAGGTAGTCCACCAGCTGCGGTACGGCGCGCCGGTGGTCGACGAGCCAGTCCCGGCCGCCGTCGCTGACAACGGCGTACTCCCTCTCCAGGCTCATCGTGCAGCCGACGGCGGTGCCCATGGACACGCCGGTCCGCTCGGGCACCGAGGGTGTGCCGGAGGCGAAACCGGCGTCCGCCAGCGCCTCCCGCGCGCAGGCCACCGCGAACTGGGCGGCCCGGTCCAGACGCCGGGCCTCGCGCGGTGAGAAGCCGGCGGTCAGCGGATCGAAGGCGCACTGCGCGGCGATGCGCGAACGGTAGGGCGTGGCGTCGAAGAAGGTGAGGGGACCGGTCGCGGTCCGTCCGGAGGTGATCAGCGACCAGAACTCCTTCGTCCCGTTGCCGCCCGGCGCGACGACGCCGATGCCCGTGACGGCGACCCTGCGACTCACCGGGTCCCGCCCGTGGTCCGGGCCATGGAATGGGTAGATCCACTTGCGTGGGGGGCCTCCGGGAGCCGGCTCCCCGGCCAATTCCGAGGGGATGCCGCCTCGTTCCGGAACGTCCCCGTCAAAGGCTGTGCGCTGTCCATCGAATCGACCCTTTCCCGTGCTCGGCCGGTGGTGTGACGCGTCACCCGTGGATGGCCCGGGGGACATGGACGATCCTTGGCCGCACCGCTGGAGCGGGACTAGGAAGCCGGTGGAACCGGGGCCGGACCGTGCTGCGGGACGCCGCGTACCATGGCCGCTGGCGACCGGTCCGCCGCGTCGTCGGCCCATGCTCCGTACACCGTCCGCGATCCGAAGGTCATAGCCGCATGACCACTCAGCCCGCCCTGTCCCTGGGGGACTTCAGCACCCTTTTCGCGCTGGTGGGGCGTTCGGCGCGGATTCGTGCCGAACGCCTGCTCAACGATTTCGGCCTGCACGCCGGCCAGCAGTTCTTCTTGCGCTGCCTGTGGGAGGCGGACGGGAGCACGGTCGGAGAGCTCGCCCGGCAGGTACGGGTCGAGGCCCCCACGGCGACCCAGGCGGTCAAGCGTCTGGAGGCCGCCGGCATGGTGCGCCGCACCCCGGACGCTCAGGACGCCCGGCGCAGCCGGGTCTGGCTGACCCCGGCCGGCCGGCGCGCATGGCCACAGGTGACCGCCGCCCTCGCGGAGCTGGAGCAGGAACTGCTCGCCCCGTTCTCGCCGGAGGAACGCGAGCAGTTCATGTCCCTCCTGCTGCGGCTTTACGAGACGTCCAGGCCGGTGGACGGATCCGGCGTCGGCTGAGGGGCGGCCACCCGTTCCAGCGCGACTCGAGCCGCACTCCAGGCGGGCGGGGCAGGCTGAGGATCCCTACGCGCCAAGGAGGTCCGATGCCGCACACCGGCACCGCATCGCTTGAAACGGAACGGCTGTACAGCGAGGTCTCACACTTCTACGCACGGCAGATGCAGGCGCTCGACGACGGGCGGACCGAGGACTGGGCGGAGACCTTCACCGAGGACGGGGTCTTCGTCCTGCACGGCGGACACGACCGGGCGGTCGGCCGGCAGGCCCTCGCGGCGAGCAGTTCCAAGGCCCGCGCCGCGCTCGCCGAGCAGGGCATCAGGCATCGGCACTGGCTCGGCATGCTGACGGTGGATCCCCGGCCGGACGGCAGTGTGGCGGCCCGGTGCTACGCTCTGGTCGTCGCCACCGCCCTCGGCAGCACCCCCGTGGTGCACCGCAGCACGGTCTGCGAGGACCTGCTGGTGCGCGAGGGCACCGGGCCGTGGCTGGTGAAGCACCGTCAGGTCAGCAGGGACGACCTGACCTGATGCCGGTCCGTGGGGCCCGGTGGGGCCCCACGGACGGGTTCGGGGGGATGGGCGCCGGTCAGCAGGCCGACTTGTGCGACAGGCCGGGGCCCGGAGGATGGTGCTGGGGTGCGGTGGGGGAGAGTATCGCGCTCTGCAACTGCTGGAGGAACCAGGCGGGTTCCATGCCGAGTTCCTTCGCGAGGGCCCGGCGCAGCCGCTGGTACACGTCCAGTGCGCAGGAGCGCCGCCCGGACCGCCACAGCGCCCGCATGTACTGGGCGTGCAGATTCTCGTGGAAGCGGTGGTGGGCGGCGAGCGTGCCGAGCTCGTCGAGGAGTTCCTGGTGCCGCCCGAGCCTCATCTCGGCGTCGATGCACAACCCGAGGGTGGTCAGCCGCAGTTCCTCCAGCCTGGTCACGTGAGCGGTGACCAGTTGGCCGGCGTCCACGTCGACGAGCACCTGCCCCCGGTACAGGTCAAGCGCCCGGCGCAGCAGGATCACGCCCGTCTCGTCGTCGCCCTGACCGATCGTCTCCCGGCCCTGTTTGGCGAGTTGGTCGAAGCGATACAGGTCGAAGGCCGCCTCGGGGACCTTGAGCATGTACCCGGGCCCGGCCGTCAGCAGATGCTCGCCGAGGCCGGGGTCAGCGCGCTGCAGCAGTTTGCGGAGCGTCAGGATGTACGTCTGGAGCGTCGTCCTGGCACTGGCCGGCGGCCGGTTCCCCCACAGCTCCTCCACCAGGACCGAGACCGGGACGATTTGGTTGCAGTAGATGAGAAGAAGCGCCAGCACCTTTTTCGGTTTCGGAGCGCTGGGCACACACACGACGTCCCCGAACCGTAATTCCAGCATCCCTAGTATGCCGACGGAAATGTCCATCCGTTTCCCCCCGTGCCTGCGTCGCCGTATGCATGGTGCCGCGGTTCCCCTGAGTGCCGACATCGCCTGGCCGCTTCGCGTGCAGCGCCTGTGATGTCCCGAACGCTACCCAGAAGAGCGGCCGGTATCTCGGACCGATGAGCAAACATACTCGGACAAGACCGGAATCTGCCCGAAAAACACTTGCGAAAAGGGCGTTGTGCTGGTTAAAGCCGATGGGGTACCGAGTTTCTCCACAAGGCGGCCGACCGGTACATCGCCGAGGGGCCGGCCGGCCGCGTGCCATCAGCCCAGGATGTGGTGCAGCGCCTGTTCCACGCATCGGTCGGCGAGCGCGGTGACGGTCAGCGCCGGCGGCACCGTCGCCATGGTGCCGGGTATGAGCGAGCTGTCGATGACGTAGAGGTTCTTGTAGCCGTACAGCCGCCCGTCGGTCGCGCACGCTCGGCCGAGCACCACGCCGCCGAGCGTGTGGGAGGTGGTGTCGGCGTTCAGCCGCAGCGTGGAGGTGCCGGGGTTGGCGGCGTTGATCCGGTCCACGGTGGTCGTCACCGCCTGGGTGGCGCGCAGGGCCGAGGGACTGTTGTTCGGCCAGGTCAGGGACACGTTGCCGGTGGACGCGTCGTAGGTGAAATACCCGTCGGCGGAGCAGGTGGTCATCGCGAGTGCGCCGAGTGCTCCGGTGCCGTCCGCGGGCGGCACCGGCCACGGGAAATTGATCATCGTGACGGGTTCGTAGGGGTTGTCGTTGTCCTGGGCCACGATGCCGGACGGACCGCCCTGCGTGGGGTTGTTCCAGGGCATGCCCACCCGTACCGTCTGCCGGTCGCCGTTGGTTCCCCAGCCCCTGCCCACCGACGCGCGCAGGGCGGGCAGGCTGCCCCGGCCCCTGGCGGCGACCAGCAGTCGGCTGGTGCCCAGCGAGCCCGCGGCGAAGAAGACGTGCTCCGCACAGTACTCGGGCCGGGCCACCACGGCACCGGTGTCATCGATGCGTTCGCACCGCACCAGATAGCGGCCGGCCGAGGGCACCACGTCCACCACCCGGGTCAGCGTCTCGACCGACACCCGGCCGGTGGCCTCGGCTGCTGCCAGGATGGTCCGGTCGACGCTGCGCTTGGCACCGCTGTTGGCGCCCCAGATGGAGCGGGCGATGATCAGCGACGCCTCCTTGGTGCCTGCCTGCTCCTCCCGTACCGTCTGCCAGTCCACCGACATGTCGGCCCGGAACGGCGCCAGCCCCGCGGCCGTGGTCTCGGCGGTGAACGAGCGGGCGGCGGCGTAGTGCGTGGAGGCGTACACGTCGTCCGGCATCGGGGCCGGACCGATCAGCGAGCGGGCCCTGGCGTACCACTGCTCGCTCATCTCGTCGAAGTCGATGTGGGTGCCGAACGCCCTGTTGAACGCCTTCTGGGAGGGCTTGAGCATGACGGCGTTGTTGACCAGCGAACCGCCGCCGACGCCCGCGCCGGCCAGGGCGATGACCCCGTTCGCCTGGTAGGCCTCGAGCACCCCGGGGTACACGTCGAGCTGCTGGCTGACGAAGGGGCTCCAGGAGTTCAGCCACGAAGCCCGGCCGTCCGGGGCCGCGGGGGTGGCGAAGGTGCCGCCCTGGGCGGTGATCGGCCACCGCTTGCCGCGCTCCAGGACCACGGAGTCCAGTCCGGCCTGCGCGAGCCGGAGCGCGGCGACGCTGCCGGCGTAACCACTGCCGATGATCAGTATCTTGACGGATTCCGCGGCGGCGGCGGAACGCAGCGGAAGTGCTCCGAGCGCCGCGCCTGCCGCGACACCGGTGAGGAACCGGCGACGGGAGAGTCCGCTTCTGCCTGACATACCACTCCTTGACTGAGCGAAGAACGGGTACTGGAACGGGCCGCAGCCGATGTGCCCGGACGCCGGGCGGCCGTACGGAGGGCGCGGCGTCGAGAGCGGATCAGCGCTTGCGGGCGATGGTCAGGCCGTCCGCGAGCGGCAGCATGACCACCTCGACCCGCGGGTCGGCCGCGAGCGCCGGGTTGAACTTGCGCAGCGCGGCGGCGTTTCCGGTCACCGGCTCGTCACCGAGCACCCGGCCGCCGTAGAGGACGTTGTCGAAGACGATCAGGCCGCCCGGCCGGGTCCGGACGATCAGCTCCTCGTAGTAGGCGGCGTAGCCGGTCTTGTCGGCGTCCACGAAGGAGAAGTCGATGCTCTCCTCGCGCGGCAGGGACCGCAGGGTCTCCAGGGCAGGGCCGAGGCGCAGCTCGATCCGGTCGGCCAGTCCCGCCGACTCCCACCCGTCCCGGGCGATGCGTGTCCACTCCTCGCTGGTGTCGCAGCACAGCAGGTGTCCGTCGGCGGGCAGGACGCGGGCGATGGACAGCGAGGAGTACCCGGTGAAGGTGCCCACCTCCACCGCCCGCCGGGCACCCGCCATCCGGGCCAACAGGGTGATCAGGGCGCCCTGTTCGGGTGCGATGCGCATGCCGGCCTTGTCACCGGTCTCCTTCTCGGTGCGTGCCACCAGGTCGTGATGGGCGGGCAGCGGTGCGATGCCGCTGGCGACCGCGTAGTCGACGACCTCCTGGGTAGCCGGCACCCGCATCGGCTGATCGGCAGGAAATTCCATCACCACTCCTTTATCAGGTCCCCCACAGACCCCGGCGTTCGCCAGGACGTCGACAACGTAGAAGCGGTGGCTGGAGAAGCACTCGAAAACCAGTACACGCCCTCGCGGCAGCTCTCCACCCGTGCTCCAGCGGGCCTCTACCGGCTCCCGGCAGCCTCGCTGGCGACGCCGGGCACCGGCTCCACCCACCGGCCCGTGCCCCGAGAACGCCGCACTGCGGCCAGGAACGAGGAGCGAGATGCCTGCCAGCGACACCAGCACCCCGGCGGACCGGCGCACGGCCCTGATCACCGGCGCCACCAGCGGAATCGGGCTCGCGATCGCCCGCGCCCTGGCCGAGAGCGGACTGCGGGTCTTCCTGTGCGCGCGCTCCGCGGAGAACGTCGCCGCCACCGTCAAGGAACTGCGTGCCCAGGGGCACGAGGCCGACGGCACGACGTGTGACGTGCGTTCCCGCGCGGAGGTGACGGCGCTGGTCGCCGCGGCCGTCGCGGCGTACGGCCCGATCGACGTGCTGGTCAACAACGCCGGCCGCAACGGCGGCGGCGTCACCGCCGAACTCTCCGACGAGGTCTGGTACGACGTCATCGACACCAACCTCAACAGCGTCTTCCTGGTGACCAGGGAGGTGCTGTCGGCCGGCGGGATACTCGGCCGGCCGCGCGGACGCGTCATCAACATCGCCTCCACCGGGGGCAAGCAAGGCGTCGTCCTCGCCGCCCCGTACTCCGCGTCCAAGGCGGGTGTGGTCGGCATGACCAAGGCGCTGGGACTGGAACTCGCCAGCTCCGGAACCACCGTCAACGCGGTCTGCCCCGGATACGTCGAGACCCCCATGGCGGAGCGGGTGCGCCGGGCCTACGCCGAGGCGTGGAACACCGGTGAGGAACAGATCCGCGAACGCTTCGAGGCGAAGATCCCGCTCGGCCGCTACACCACCCCCGAGGAGGTGGCCGCCATGGTCGGCTACCTCGCCTCGCCGGCCGCGGACGCCGTCACCGCGCAGGCGCTCAACGTCTGCGGCGGCCTCGGCAACTACTGACCGGCCCGCCACTCCTCTCCGGAAGGTGCACACCGTGTCCCAGACCATGCCCCGGACCGCCACGCCCCCTGCTTCGGACCTCACCGTCAGCCCCTCGCGGCGCACACCGGGCGAACGGCCCGGTGACCCGACCCGCGTCGACGTCGCGCACACCGTCACCGTCCCCGCCGCCCCGGCGGTCGTCTTCGCCCTGCTCGCCGCAGTCGAGCGGTGGCCGCTGATCTTCCCGCCCACCGTTCACGCCCGCGTCCTTGAGCGGGCGCCGGAGGGTGGCGGTCCGGAACGGCTTCAGCTGTGGGCCACGGCCAACGGCGGGGTGCGCACCTGGACGTCCCGTCGGCTGCTCGATCCGGCGCGGCAGCGTATCTCCTTCGGGCAGGACCGGCCCGTGGCACCGATCGCAGCCATGGGCGGGGAGTGGATCGTGCGCCCGGTGGCAGGCGGCAGCGAGGTGGTGCTCACCCACGTCTACGCCGCGGTCGACGACGATGCCGAGACGCTCGCCTGGCTGGAGAAGGCGGTCGACGGCAACAGCCGCGCCGAGCTGGCCGCCCTGGCCGAGGCGGCCCGGGACGCCGGAACCGGCCGGGAGACCAGTTTCACCTTCCGCGACAGCCTGCGCATCGACGGGACCGCCGCCGCGGTCCACGCCTTCCTGGATCGTGCGGAGCACTGGGTGGAGCGGCTCCCCCACGTCGCCCGGGTGGAGCTCACCGAGGATCTGCCCGGCGTGCAGATCCTGGAGATGGACACCCGGACCGCCGACGGCTCGTCCCACACCACCCGGTCGGTCCGGGTCTGCGCCGCGCCCCACAGCATCCACTACAAGCAGCTCGTCACCCCGGCTCTGCTGCGCGTGCACACCGGCAGCTGGTTGCTGACCGAGGACGAGGGCGGGGGCGTCACGGCGACCGCCGAGCACACCGTCGTACTGGCGACCGACGCCATCGGCCGGGTACTGGGACCGGACGCGACCGAGGAGCAGGCCCGGACCTTCGTCCGGGACGCGCTGGGCCGCAACAGCTCGGCGACACTGCGGCAGGCCAAGGCCTTCGTGGAGGGGGAGACCGGTGCCTGACCTCCTGGACGGACTCCCGGCCCGCGCCGATCTGCTGCTGCGGGCCGGTGCCCGCCGGTCCGGCGACCACCCCGCGCTCGTCCTCGGCGGCCGTGCGGTCACGTACGCGGGGCTCGACGCGGCGGTGGACCGGTGTGCCGCGCTGCTGCGGGAACGCTTGGGCGCGGGGGGCACGGTCGTGGCGATCGGCGCGGACCTGCACCCCGACGTGGTGATCGCCTACCACGGTGCCCTGCGCAGCGGGAACCTGGCACTCCCGGTGGTCCCGCTGCTGCGCGAGCAGCAACTGCAGTACGTACTGGAGAAGTCCGGCGCGCGGGCCGCGCTGGTCGGTGCCGAGCTCTACGCGCGGCTGCGCCGGATACGGGGCGGGCTGCCCGGGCTGGAACTCGTGGCGGTCCTCGGCGAGGACCCCGTGGGGGACGACCGGCAGACGGGACGTTTCGCGGACCTGCTCGACACCGCCGGTCCCGGCGTGTCCGAGCACCGCGCGGCCCCCGACGATCCGGCCGCGCTGCACTTCACCAGCGGTACCACGGGGATGCCGAAGGCCGTCGTGCTCAGCCACCGCAACGTGACGGTCAACGCGGTCCAGACCGCCCGGGCACACGGTCTGGACCACACATCCATCACCCTCGTGCACTTCCCCAGCTACCACCCCATGCATATGAACTCGGCCCTCGCCGCCGGAGCGACCCAGGTCCTGGTGCCCGGACCGGACCCGGCGGAGGCGGTCGAACAGGCCCGCGCACACGCCGCGAGCCACGTATACCTGCTGCCCGCCCGGCTGGCCCGGCTGGCCGCCCATCCCCGGCTGTCCGAACTGAGGCTGCCGGACGCCCGGATGATTGCCTCCGGCGGCTCCGCGCTCGCCCCGGCCCTGGCCGACACCCTCTCCGGGCATTTCGGCGTCCCCGTGGTCCAGGGGTACGGGCTGGCCGAGACCTCGCCCCTCACACACTTCGACCGGCCCGGCGACCACCGCCCCGGATCGGTCGGCACGCCGGTCGACGGGACCGAGCACCGGGTGGTGTCCCTGGACGACGGCGCGGTGCTGCCGCCCGGTGAGAACGGGGAGATCCAGCTCAGGGGACCTCAGGTGATGCGGGGCTACCTCGACGGCGAGCACGGCCCGGCCGTCGACGCCGACGGCTGGCTCGCCACCGGTGACGTCGGCCGGATCGACCCGGACGGCCGGCTCCACCTGACCGACCGCATCAAGGACGTCTTCAAGTGCGACAACTGGCTCGTCTCGCCCACCGAGATCGAAGCCGCCCTCGCCGAGGACCCGGCCGTGGCCGACAGCGTCGTTCTCGACCGGCCGCACCCGGTGTCCGGCGCGGTCGCCCACGCCCTGCTCGTCCTCACCGACCCCGGCTCCCCCGAGGAGGCGGAGCGGATCATCGGTCGGCTCAACGCCCGGTTGCCCTACTACAAGCAGGTCCGCGGTCACGAGGTCGTCGCACGGCTTCCGCGTACCCCCAACGGCAAGATCCCGCGGCGCGAGCTGCGGGCTTCCTTCCACGCACGGCTCGACGGAGGTTCCCCGATGGTGATCCTGATCAACGAGTTCATCCTGACCTCGGCGCCCGAGGAGTTCGAGAAGGTCTTCGAGGCCAGCTCGGTGTACATGCGCACGCAGCCCGGGTTCATCGACCACACCCTGGTCCGGTCGCTGACCAACCCGAACGTCTACACCAACATCGCACGCTGGGAGGACGCGGCGGCACACATGCAGGTCGTGCAGTCCGAGGGCTTCCAGGAGCACATCCGGGAGCTCGCGTCCGTCGCCAAGGCCACGCCGCAGCTGCACACCGTGGTGTCGCATGTCGAACGCGGCTGACCCGCTGGGCCTGGCCGGCGCCCGGGTGCTGGTGGCCGGGGCGACCGGACTGGTGGGCGGCGCGGTGGTGCGCGCCTTCGCGGCGGCGGGTGCCGAGGCAGTGGTACACGGCCGGGACGAGAAGGCGGCCTGCGCACTCGCCGACGGCGTCGCCGCGGAGTACGGCGTCCGCGCGCATCCGGTGACCGCCGACCTCGCCGCGCCCGAAGGCCCGCAGGCGCTGCGCGCGGGACTCGACGCGGCGGGCGTGGAACGGCTGGACGTCCTCGTCAACTGCGTCACCGGCTATGACGGACGGCCCCGGCCGGCCGCCGCGCTCACCGCCGAGGAGTTCCGCTCGCTGCTGGACACCGACCTGGTCGCGGTCTTCCGCCTGGTCACCGCCGCTCTTCCGCTGCTGGCCGCGGCCGGGCGCTCCCGGGTGGTGCTGCTGTCCTCGCTGGCCGGGGTACGCGGGCGGCCGGCCGCGGCCCACCTGTGCTCGGTCAAGGCGGCGGTGGCCGGCCTCACCCTGGCACTGGCCCACGACCTGGCGGGCGAGGGCGTAAGGGTCAACTGCCTGGCCCCCGGCCCGGTACAGGAGCCCGGTACGCCGCACAGCGGCCCCCTGGGCCCGGGCATCGTCCCGACCACCCCCGACGAAGTGGCGGGCTGCGTTCTCGCGCTCGCCTCCGACCTGTGCGCTCCCGTCAACGGCCACCTTCAGGTGGTCAACGGCGGTCGGCCCTGATCACGCGAAGGCGGTTTGACACATGAACGAGCAGCGCATCGCGCACCACCGGCCCGGCCCCGGTACCGAACCCCCACGGCTCTTCCGGGCCGGCCGGATCGCCCTGGTCACCGGAGCCTCCCGCGGGCTCGGCCGGGCCGTCGCCCACCGGCTGCGGAAGGCCGGCTGCCACGTCTACCTGAACTACGCCGGCGACGACGCGGCCGCCGCCGAGGCCGTCGAGGCGTCCGCGGATCTCCCGGGCAGCACCACACCGGTCAAGGGGGACATCCGCTCGGCCGAGTTCCTGGCCGGCCTGCTCGACCGGATCCGGGACGAGCACGGGCAGTTGGACATCTTCGTGCACAACGCCGCCACCATGCACCCGATGCTCCCGGTGGCACCGGAGATCGGCCCGCTCTTCGACGAGATCGCCCTCGCCCTCAACCCGCTGCTGCACGGCTCGGGGACGATCGCCAAGCTCATGCCGGAGGGCGGCCGGGTCATCGCCGTCTCCGGCAACGGGGCGTTCGAGGTGATCCCGCACTACCTCGCCACCGGAGTGGCCAAGGCGGCGCTGGAGAACCTGGTGCGCTATCTCGCCGTCGACCTGGCGCCGTTCGGCATCACCGTCAACGCTGTCTCCACCCATCTGCTCGACAAGGGAGAGCACACCTCCAACAAGGCCATCGCCGGGCTGCTGGCGTCCCGCACCCCCAACGGCCGTCTCACCCGCCCCGAGGACGTCGCCGACGTGATCGCCCTGCTGTGCGCGCCGGAGGCCGCCTGGATACAGGGGCAGGTCGTGGTGGCGGACGGCGGCCTCGGCCTGCGGGCCTGAGGGGGCGGACGTGGACATCACGACCGATGTCTGTGTGGTCGGCGCGGGCCCGGCCGGCCTGACGCTGGCCCTGCTGATGCTGAGGTCCGGCGCCCGGGTCACCGTGGTGGAACGCTCCCGGTCCTTCGACCGCGAGTACCGGGGCGAGATCCTCCAGCCCGGCGCGATGACACTCCTGGACGATCTGGGCCTGCTCGCCGGAGCACGCGCCCGCGGTGGTTACGAACTCGGCCGGTTCCAGCTCGTGGAGAACGAGCGCCTGCTGATGGACATCGACTACGGGACCCTCCCGCCGCCCTACGGCTTCCTGCTGAGCCTGCCCCAACAGCATCTGCTGACGGAGCTGTTCGACGCCTGCTCCAGATATCCGGACTTCACCTACCTGGACGGCTGCGGTCTCCGGGAGCTTTCCGGCGACGGGAACGCCGTCACCGGCATCGTGTGCGGACAGGGTGAGCGGCGCCGCCGGATCACCGCGCCGATCACGGTCGCCGCCGACGGCCGGTACTCGAAGACCCGGCGGCTGGCCGGGATCGAACAGCACCGTCTGGATGCCTTCGCGCACGACATCCTGTGGTTCCGGGTGCCGGCCGGGGACCGGCGGGACCGCACGGTGCGGGTGCACCGCACCGACGGCGCACCGGTGCTCATCTACGACTCGTACCCGGACTGCGTGCAGATCGGCTGGACCCTGCCGCACAACGGCTACCGGAAGATCGCCGAGGAAGGAGCGGAACGGCTGCGGACCCGGATCGCGCGGGCGGTTCCGGCGTACGCGGACCAGGTGCTCGAACAGGTCAAGGAGCTCGGCGACCTGACCCTGCTCGATGTCTTCTCCGGGTACGCCGAGGAGTGGGCGGCCGACGGACTGGTCCTGCTCGGCGACAGCGCGCACACGCACAGCCCGATCGGCGCCCAGGGCATCAACCTGGCCGTGCAGGACGCCGTTCTGCTGCACCCGGTGCTGCTGTCGGCCCTGCGGACCGGCGACTTCGGCAAGGCGGCGCTGTCGGCCTGGGTGCCGGACCGCCGCAAGGACATCGAGAAGGTCTTCACCCTGCAGGCCCGGCAGAGCAAGGCGATGCTCGGCGGTGGAGGCCGGATCGCCGGGGCGGTCCGGCCGCTGGCCGCGCGTTCCCTGGCGCACACCCCGCTCTACGGCAGGATCCTGCGCGCCATCGCGTTCGGGGCCCGGCCGGTCACCGTGCGCTCGGACCTGTTCGGCGAGGCGGAACCGACACGCCGGGAGGCTGCCGGAACATGAGAATCATCGATCTTTCCTCACCCATCGACGCATCGTTCTGGGAACCGGACGAGGTGGTGCACCGGGTGCTCGACGCGCATCAGGCGGCCCTGCACGTCCGCGACGAGATGAAGGCGCACTTCGGTCTGGAGCTCGACCCGGACGTCTTCCCGGACGGCGCCTTCCTCACCAATGACTACCTGACACTCACCACACACACCGGCACCCACGTCGACGCGCCCGCGCACTACGGCCCCGCGGCGCACGGACGCATCCCCCGGACCATCGACCAGATGCCGTTGGACTGGTTCGTGCGGCCCGGCATGGTGCTGGACCTGCGGGAGGCCGGGACGGGCACGGTCGGGGTCGACTACCTGGAGCGTGAGTTCGCGCGCGTGGGGCGCCGGCCCCGGCCCTTGGACGTCGTACTGCTGCACACCGGCGCCGACCGGCACCTCGGCAAGCCGGAGTACTTCACCGAGTTCACCGGACTGGACGGGCCGGCCACAAGGCTGCTGCTCGGCCTGGGGGTACGGGTGATCGGCACCGACGCCTTCAGCCTCGACGCGCCCTTTACCCACATCATCCGCGAACACCAACGCACCGGGGATCGGGACGTTCTGTGGCCGGCCCACTTCGCCGGACGCCAGGAGGAGTACTGCCAGCTCGAACGGCTGGCCAACCTGCAAGACCTGCCGGCCTCGACCGGGTTCACCGTCAGCTGCCTGCCGGTGAAGATCGCCGGTGCCGGTGCGGGCTGGTCACGGGTGGTGGCGCTGATCGAGAAGTGAACGGCGGCCGACGTGGAAAGGAACGTCCCGGCCGACTCCGGGATCTCCTGACAGGCCATTACTTAGTCGGCTACATTTCGAACAGCGCGGGCTCGGCCCCGTGGTTCTCGCGACGCGCATCCGGCGTCGGTTCCCCCTCGCACCGCCCAACGGGCGGGCTATGGAAAGGCATTCATGGAGAACAGGAAACTCGGTTCGGCCGGCCTCGCGACCTCGGCCCTCGGCCTCGGCTGCATGGGCATGGCAGGCGCATACGGGGTGGCGGACACCGACGAGGCCGTCGCCACCGTCCGCCGAGCGCTGGACCTCGGAGTCACCTTGATCGACACGGCCGACTTCTACGGGCCGGGCACCGCCGAGAAGATCGTCGCCCAGGCCCTTTCCGGCCGCCGGGACGAGGCCGTGGTCGCCACCAAGTTCGGGATGCGGCGCCCGGCCGGCGGCCCGCCCTACATCGACGGCAGCCCCGCGTACGTCCGCGAGGCCTGCGAGGCCTCCCTGCAGCGCATGGGCCTGGACCACATCGACCTCTACTACCTGTCCCGGCTGGATCCGAAGGTCGACATCGAGGAGACCGTCGGCGCCCTCGGCGAACTCGTCGCCGAAGGCAAGGTGCGGCACATCGGACTCTGCGAGGTCTCCGCACGCACCCTGCGACGGGCGCACGCGGTGCACCCGATCGCTGCCCTCCAGACCGAGTACTCGCTGTGGGAACGGCACGTGGAGGAGGAGATCCTGCCTGCCTGCCGTGAGCTGGGCACCGGCTTCGTGGCCTACAGCCCGCTCGGCCGCGGCTTCCTCACCGGAGCCCTCGACAGCGCCGACGACCTGGCCGAGGACGACCAGCGCCGCAACCACCCGCGGTTCCAGGGCGAGAACTTCGACCACAACCGCAACCTGGTGCACATGGTCGAGGAACTGGCCGAGAGCAAGGGGATCAGCCTCACCCAGCTCGCGTTGGCCTGGGTGCTGGCACAGGGCGGTGACGTGGTGCCGATTCCCGGTACCCGGCGCATCACACACCTGGAGCAGAACGCCGCGGCCGCCGAGGTCCGGCTGACGGACGAGGAGGTCGGCCGGCTCTCCGACACCTTCCCGGTCGGCGCCACCGCCGGGCTGCGCTACCCCGCGCACTTCATGCGGACCATCGACCAGAGCTGACGTCCGCTCGACCGGCGTCCGCCCAACCGACGTCCGTGAACCGGCGCCCGCTCGAACCGCGGGTGGCGGGGCACACACCCGGTGTGTGCCCCGCCACCCGCGTCCACGGCACAGGCGGCCCGCCTCAGAGCGGCGTCATGCCGTCCAGCCCGGCGTCCGCGTCACCTCGACCACCGCGCACGACCAGGTGAAGCCGGCTCCCACACCCATCAGCACGCACCGCTCCCCGGCCCGGAGGGCGCCGGAGAGCACCAGGTGCTCCAGAGCGGCGATCTGGTCCCCGGCGCCCAGATGCCCCACCCGGCTGCTGAACTCCCAGGCGGTGCGCTCTGCGTCGATGCCCAGCGGGCGCAGGCAGTTGGTCTCCAGGCGACGGCGCCCGAAGTGCGGCAGCACCCACCGGGAGATCTCGGCGGCGCTCACCCCGGCGTCGGCCAGCGCCTCCTTCACGGCGTCGCGCTGCCCGGCCGCCACCCGGGCCAGGCTGAACGACACCCCGGCCCGGTCGACGTACCTCTTCTTGTGCCCCTCCAGATCGAGCACGCCCGGCGGCGCGGTCCGTGCCACCCCGAAGGGATCGCCGGCGCGGTGCATCCCCTCCAGCTCCGGGTCCGAGACCAGCACCATCGAACGCACCCGGGCGAATCCCTCCCGCGCCGACAGCAGCATCGATGTGCCGCCGTCGGCGTAGACGGTGCCCGGGTCGCTGTGCCAGCGGTCGAAGCCCGGCGGGCAGAACCGGTCGGCCGTGGTGACCAGTACCTGCCGGCACCCCGGCCCGGGCCCTGTCCCGGGCGACAGCATGGCGGACGCCAGGAAGAGCGCCGCCATGCCCCCGTTCGACACCTGGCGCACCTCCAGCGCCGGACAGCCGCCGGGCAGTGCCCGCCGCTGCACGTAGGAGGCGGTGCCCCACAGGGCGTTGCCCTGGTCGTACAGGCTCGCGTGCAGCAACAGGTCCACCTCCGAGCCATCCGTTCCGGCCCGCTCCAGCGCGCGGCCGGCGGCCCGCACGGCCATCTCGGCGGGTGCCTCGGTGCCGTCCGCGCAGACCGTCACCGACCGCATGCCGCTCTTCGCGGCCGCGGCCGCCGCCCACTCTCCCCGAGCCACCGCCTCGGCCACCGGCAGCGCGGGTGGCAGCCAGCTGCCGAGACCGGCGATGTACAGCTGATCGCACCTCATGGACGCTTCCTCTCCGGGCCCGGATCCACGGGCACCGCTCCGATCGTCCAGCCCGCTTCTCGACCGTGGATCGAGGACCGCTGGAGGACCCGGGGCCTGTCGTCGGGATCGTGCCGGGCCCGCGCGGTCCGGCACGCTCGCTCGCCCTGGATCCACGGTCGAGTGAATCTGTAGCGGACCCTGCGAGGATCGGCCGCGGCGGACCGCTCGGGGCGGTGTGCCGAGAGGAGGAACCATGTCGCGCTCAGTGCCGGCCGCCGGACCGGAGCCGCTTCCCGTGGCGCTCCTGCTGCCGGGCCAGGGGGCCCAGCACCCGGGCATGGCCACCGGTCTGTACGGCTACGACGAGACCTTCACCGGCGCGGCGGACGAGGTGTTCGCCGCACTCGGCGCGGACGGCGGCCGGGTGCGCGACGACTGGCTCGGGGACCGCCCCCGGGTACCGGTGGACCACGTCACCCGGTCCCAGATCCTGCTGTTCACGATCAACTACGCCCTCGGACGGACCGTCGAGTCGTGGGGGGTGCGCCCGGCAGCGCTGCTCGGCCACAGCGTCGGCGAGATGGCCGGGGCGGCCCTGGCCGGGGTGTTCGCCGTGGCCGATGCCGCCCGACTGATGTGGGACCGCGTGACCCGGCTCGCCGAGGGGCCGGCCGGAGGGATGGTCGCGGTGGCCGCGGCCCCCGGCGCGCTGACGCCCTACCTGCGCGGCGATGTGGTGGTGGGCGCGCACAATGCGCCCCGCCAGACCGTGCTGGCCGGCCCGGAACCACAACTGGGCGAGGTCACCGGCCTGTTGCGGGAGCAGGGCATGGTGTGCCGGGCCGTGCCGGGCTCCACACCGTTCCACAGCCCGGTGCTCGCGCCGCTCGCCGCCCGCGCGGAGCCGGCCTTCGCCACGGTGCGGGCGCAGCCGCCCGCCTTCCCGCTGATCTCCGGCTACACCGCCGCCCCGCTCACCGCCGACCAGGCAGCCGACCCCGCCTGGTGGTCCTCCCATCCGACCGCGCCCGTCCGGTTCTGGCCCGCTCTGGATCATCTGCTGCGCGGTCCGGGCCGGCAACTCGTGGAGTGCGGTCCCGGCCGGGCACTGACCGCCATCGCCAGGCGGCATCCGGCGGTACTGGCCGGGCGCAGCCGGGTGCTCCCGCTGCTGCCGGCCGGTCCGGCCGATCAGGCGGAGGCCCGCGACTGTCTGGCCGCCGCGCGGTCCGTCCTCGCCCCGGCCGGCGCCTGACCGGCCCGCGTGTCAGTCCGACCGGGTCCGGTCCCGTCCGGTGCCCCCTACCGAGAGGCTGCGATGACGACCATGGATACACCGGCCCCGGCCGCCGCCACACCGGCGCCCGCGAGGCCGCCCGTGTCCGGAGTGCGGCAGCGGGTCGACGAACTCGGTGCGCTGCGCGCCCAGGTGCATGCGGGTCCGGGCGAGAAGGCCACCGCGGCCCAGCACGCGCGCGGGAAGCTGACCGCCCGTGAGCGGATCGACCTGCTGCTGGATCCGGGGACCTTCCACGAGGTGGAGCCGTTCCGCCGGCACCGGGCCACGGGTTTCGGCCTGGAGCTGAAGCGGCCCTGCACGGACGGGGTCATCACCGGCTGGGGTGAGGTGGAGGGCCGGACCGTCTTCGTCTACGCCCACGACTTCCGGATCTTCGGCGGCTCACTCGGTGAGGCGCACGCGGCGAAGATCCACAAGATCATGGACATGGCACTCGCGGCCGGCGCGCCCCTGGTGTCGCTGAACGACGGGGCCGGCGCCCGCATCCAGGAAGGTGTCCCGGCGCTCGCCGGGTACGGCGGTATCTTCCGTCGCAATACCCGGGCCTCGGGAGTGATTCCGCAGATCAGCGTGATATTGGGTCCGTGTGCCGGCGGCGCGGCCTACAGTCCGGCGCTGACCGACTTCGTGTTCATGGTGCGCGGAACCTCGCAGATGTTCATCACCGGCCCGGACGTCGTGCAGGCGGTCACCGGCGAGCGGATCACCCAGAACGGCCTGGGCGGCGCCGACGTGCACGCGGAGACCTCCGGAGTCTGTCACTTCGCCTACGACGATGAGGAGTCCTGCTTCACCGAGGTCCGCTACCTGCTCAGCCTGCTGCCCCTGAACAACTGCGAGCGCCCGCCCCGGGCCGTCACCGACGACCCGGTCGGCCGGCGGTCGCCGGCGCTGCTGGACCTGGTGCCGGCGGAGGGGAACCGGCCGTACGACATGCATGAGGTGATCTCCGAACTGGTCGACGACGGCGAGCTGCTGGAGGTCCATGAGCGATGGGCCCCCAACGTGCTCTGCGTCCTGGCCCGGCTGGCCGGCGAGGTCGTCGGCATCGTGGCGAACCAGCCCATGGCGCTGGCGGGCGTCCTGGACATCACGGCGTCCGAGAAGGCGGCCCGCTTCGTCCAGATGTGCGACGCGTTCAGCATTCCGCTGGTCACCCTGCTGGACGTACCCGGCTTTCTGCCCGGAGTGGGTCAGGAGCACGGCGGGATCATCCGGCACGGGGCCAAACTGCTGTACGCCTACTGCGACGCCACCGTGCCCAGGATCTCGGTGATCCTGCGCAAGGCGTACGGCGGCGCCTACATCGTCATGAACTCCCAGTCCATCGGCGCGGACCTGACCTTCGCCTGGCCCACCAACGAGATCGCTGTGATGGGCGCCGAGGGTGCCGCCAACGTCATCTTCCGGCGTCGGATCGCCGAGGCCGCCGACCCCGAGGCGACACGCGCCCGGCTGGTCAAGGAGTACCGGACGGAACTCATGCACCCCTACTACGCGGCGGAGCGCGGGCTGGTGGACGACGTCATCGACCCCGCCGACACCCGCCAGACGCTCGTGTCCGCGCTCGCCATGCTCCGCACGAAGCAGGCGGAGTCGGCACCCCGCAAACATGGCAACCCGCCGCTGTGAGGCCGTAGCCCCTGAGCGTGACGGCCCGCCCCGTCACGCTCGCCGCGGCCGCTACTGCGCGGCCGCGGCGGCGTGTGCGCTCTTCTTGCGCGCGCGGTAGGCGGCCGCCTTGATCTTGTTGCCGCAGGACTCCATGCCGCACCACTGCCGCCGCGTGCCCCGGGAGCGGTCGATGTAGACACGGGTGCACTCGGGGTTGCCGCATTCCTTGAGCAGGGGTACGTCAGGCCCGCTCAGGAGCTCCACCGCGAGGCGCGCCACGGTGGACAGGGCTTCGTCCGGCGTCGCTTCCGTCCACCGCCCCGAGGGGGTGAGCTGCGGTGCGGCAGGCGGCTTGCGCGCCGCACCGTTCAGCACGTCCAGCGCCTCGTCGGCGTACCCCTCACCGATCCGACGGGCCGTGACCAGTCGGTAGACGGCCTCCCGTACGGCCTTCGCGCGGTCGACGTCCGTCTGGTCGCCGGGGGAGACCGCGTCGACGATGCCGGATTCCAGGTACCACGCCCGCAGCCGCTCCGGCGTCACGAACATCTCGAACCGCACCGAACGCCGGGCCCGGAGTGTCGCGGCGAAGTCGAGCGCCGGGTTTCCGCATACGAAGACGTGGTCCAGATTCACATCACCATTCTGGCAGGTGACTATTGCGTCAGCAAGGCAGGTCACCTGCCGCTCCGGTGGTCGTCCCCGTGCTGCCGTCCCCGTGTTCCCGGCCGGAGCGCAGCCGGATCTCGCGGCCCTGCCAGCGTCCGCGCAGCCAGCGGTCGTGACTGGCCAGGACGATCGCGCCGGGCCCGGTGCCCAGGGCGGCCTCCAGCTCGTCGCACAGCCGCGGGGACAAGTGGTTCGTGGGCTCGTCGAGCAGCAGCAGTTCCGGCGGACGCGCCACCAGGAGCGCCAGTGCGAGCCGGCGGCGCTGACCGACCGACAGCCGGCCGACCGGCTTGTCCAGATCCGCCTCGTGCAGCAGGCCCAGCGAGCCCAACGGGACCGCCTCCGCCCGCTCGGCGCCGAGCGAGCGCTCGTAGGTCTCACGCCCGGTCAGGCCGGGCCGGCCGAACACGGTGTCCTGGGCCAGCAGACCCACCGTCAGCCCCTGCCGCCGCCTCACCTCGCCCTCGGCCGCGAGCCGCCCGGCGAGCACGGACAGCAGCGTCGACTTGCCCGCGCCGTTGTCTCCCGTGACGAGGAGACGCTCGGCCGCCGGTACGTCCAGGCGGCCGACGGCCAGCCGGCCCGGCACCCGCACATCGCGGAGGGAGACCAGGGCATCGTCCACCGCCCCCTCGGCGGGCGGAACGGTGACGGCGAGCGCGGTCCCGTGGAAACGCAAAGGCTGCGGCGGCTCACCGACCTGCCTGCGCTCCAGCCCGTCCAGCCTGCGGGTGGCGTTGCGCACCCGCCGGGAGATCTGGCTCTGCACCCGGCCGCCCCGGTGGCCGTATCCCATCTTCTCGTTGTCGCGTCGCTCCCGGTCGGGCGCCACCCGGTGCGCGGTCACACCGGCCGAGTGGCGCAGGGCCGTCAGCTCCTCCTGCTCCTCGGCGTACCGCCGCTCCCAGCGTTCCCGCTCGGCACGCTTCTCGGCCAGGTAGGCGCTGTAGTTGCCGCCGTAACGGACCGGGCCGTCCACGGCCGGATCGAGGTCGATCAGATCCGTGCAGACGGCGTCGAGGAACGCCCGGTCGTGGCTGGCCACCACGACGACCCCGGGCAGTCCGCGTACCTGCTCCTCCAGGAAGGCGGCGGCGCCGTCGTCGAGATGGTTGGTCGGCTCGTCCAGCAGCAGTGCCGAAGGGCGCCGGACCAGCAGAGCGGCCAGCGCCAGACGGCCGCGCTGCCCGCCGGAGAGGGAGCCGAGCGTCCGGTCGTGCCGGAACGCGCCGAGGCCGAGCCCGTCGAGCACGATGGCGGCGCGCCGGTCCGCGTCCCAGACCTCCCGCTCCTGGGCCTGTTCGAGCCGCCGGCCGTACGTGTCGAGCAGCTCGGCGTACCCGGGGGAGTCCTGCGGGACGCGGGCGAGCCGCTCGGTGAGACGTTCGAGCTCGGCCAGGTCGTCCCGGGCCTCGCGCAGGGCTTCGTCCAGCACGTCGGCGATCGTCGAGGCGTCGTCGAACGGCATCTCCTGGTGCAGGAAGCCCAGGTCGGCCGGGCGCGTGACGGTCCCGGTATCGGGTTCGTCCGCTCCGGCGAGCAGACGCAGCAGCGTCGACTTGCCGACGCCGTTCTCCCCGATCAGCCCGATGCGGTGGCCGGGGGAGGCGGTGAGGGAGACGCCGTCGAGGACCCGTTTGGTCCCCAGGGTGCGGACGACGTCGTGTGCGAGCAGGGCCGGTCGAGACATGGTGGTCCACCTGATGTGTTCGGTGTTCGGCCCGCCGGGTGGTGACCCACCTCGGGCGCGGGCCCGGTCGGCACGTCGGCGGTTCACACCTCGGGCGCGCCCGTCTCCGTCAGTCCACCGCCGGCCAGCCGCAGCCACCGGGTCACGCCGATCCGGGCCAGAAAGGGCTCGTCGTGGCTGACCACCACGAACGCTCCCCGGTACGAGCCCAGTGCGCTCTCCAACTGGCCCGCGCTCACCAGGTCGAGGTTGTTCGTCGGCTCGTCCAGGAGCAGCAGTTGCGGAGCCGGTTCGGCGCACAGGACACAGGCCAGAGTGGCGCGCAGCCGCTCGCCGCCGGACAGCACCCCGACGGGCAGATGGGCCCGGGGGCCCCGGAACAGGAAGCGGGCGAGCAGGTTCATCCGCTCCGCCTCCGGCCGGTGCGGCGCGAAAGCGGTGAAGTTCTCGGCGACGGTACGGTCCGGGTCCAGCAGGTCCAGTCGCTGCGAGAGATACGCGATCCGGCCGTCGGCCCGCTTGATCTGCCCGCCGTCCAGGCCGAGTTCGCCGTCGAGCAGCCGCAGCAACGTGGTCTTGCCGGAGCCGTTGGGACCGGTCAGCGCGATGCGTTCGGGGCCCCGCACGGTCAGGTCGACGCCCGGTTCGGCGAACACGGCCCGTCCGGCGTGGTGGACCTGCATGTGTTCGCCGAGGACGAGGGTGCGCCCGGCGGGCACGTCGGTGTCCGGCAGATCCAGTGTGATGCGCTGCTCGTCGCGCAGGGCGCGCCCAGCCTCGTCCAGCCGGGCCCTGGCCTCGGTGACCCGGGAAGCGTGCAGCTGCCCCGACCGGCCCGCGGATTCCTGGGCGCCCCGCTTCATGTTCCCGGCGAAGATACGGGGCAGGCCCGCGCTCTTCAGGTTGCGGGCGGCATTGCTCGCTCGGCGATCGGCGCGTTCGCGGGCCTGCTGCATCTCCCGCTTCTCCCGCTTCAGCTCCTGCTCGGGGTTGCGGATGTTCTTCTCGGCGACCTCCTGCTCGGCCCGCACGGCCTCCTCGTACTCGGTGAAGTTGCCTCCGTGGAAACGCAGTTCACCGCGTTCGAGTTCGGCGATGCGCTCCATGCGGTCGAGCAGTGCCCGGTCGTGGCTGACCAGCAGGAGGCAGCCGCCGAAGTCCTCCAGCACGTCGTAGAGCTTGTGACGGGCGTCGAGGTCGAGGTTGTTCGTCGGTTCGTCGAGCAGCAGTACGTCGGGCCGCTTCAGCAACTGGGCCGCCAGGCCGAGCGAGACGGCCTGGCCACCGCTGAGTGTGCTCAGGCTCCGGTCGAGGGTGAGATCGGCGAGACCGAGCCGGTCCAGCTGGGCGCGGGTGCGTTCCTCGATGTCCCAGTCGTCGCCGATGGCCGTGAAGTGCTCCTCGCTCACGTCCCCGGACTCCACGGCGTCCAGGGCCCGGATGACCGCGGCGACACCCAGCACCTCGGCGACCGTGAGATCACCGCTCAGGGGAAGGGTCTGCGGGAGGTGGCCGAGGGTGCCGCCCACGGAGACGGACCCGGTGCCGGGCCGCAGCTCACCGGCGATGAGCTTGAGCAGGGTGCTCTTGCCGGAGCCGTTGGGCGCGACCAGGCCCGTACGACCACTGCTCAGGGTGAAGGACAGGTCCTCGAAGACCGGGGTGTCGTCGGGCCAGGCGAAGGACAGGTTGGAGCAGACGACGGAGGCGTCGGACATGAAGAGACCTCGAAAGAGATACGGGCAGACAGAGACTGGTGCCCGGGACATGGAAGAAGGGGACGACTGAACGGCCACGACGGCGATGCTTCTGGGCATCGGCCGGTGGCCTGACAGGTCGGGGTATCACCCCGAGATGTCGTCGTCACCCACCATGTCTGGTCTCCTCACTACATGATCAAAGCTCTCGTCAGCCTAGCAGGCTCCCGGGTCCTACAGGCCGAGATCGGCGGCCAGGCAGGAGAAGGACATCCACGAGCCTTCCGGGTCGTACGCGTCCTTCGCGGGCTCCCCCGGGGAAGCGGGCTTCACCTCGACCATGTCCTGGTAGGGGATACGCTCGGGCAGCTTCCCGAACCGCTCGTGCCTGGCAGCGGCGGCGCTGTCCTCCGTGTCCTCGGCGCGAAGGGCGCTCCCGGTGTTCACGGCGTTCTCGGTGATGACGGCGTTCTTGCTGTCCACAGTGGCCTTGGTGTTCACAGCGGTTCCGGTGTTCACGGTCAACCTCCGCTCGATCGGTTGTCGCTCGCGGATCAGGTCATGGCGCTCGGCTGATATGAGCGTCGCATCGCCTGCGTCACCTGTCAAGCCGGTGACGCGCCTGGTGGCTCAGAAGCGGTCCACGTCGGCGACGGCCCGGGCGAAGGCGGCGGGTGCCTCCTGCGGCAGGTTGTGGCCGATGCCCTTCAGCGTGCGGTGCTCGTAGGCGCCCGTGAACCTGTCCCGGTACGACGATCCGCCGCCCGGTGCGGTGAAGGGGTCGAGCTCGGCGTCGAGGGTGAGGGTGGGCACCTCGATGACCGGCCGTGCGGCGAGACGCTCCTCGAAGCGGTCGTAACGGCGCTCGCCGTCGGCGAGGCTCAGCCGCCAGCGGTAGTTGTGGATCACGATGTCGGCGTAGTCGGGGTTCTCGAAGGACGCGGCCGTACGCTCGAAGGTGGCGTCGTCGAAGTCCCAGGTCGGGGAGACCGTGTCCCAGACCAGCCTGTTCAGCTCGTGCCGCCTGGCCGGGTCCGCCATGGCCAGCCGGCCCCGCTCCGTGGCGAAGTAGTACTGGTACCACCAGGCGTGTTCGGCCGCGGGTGGCAGCGGCTGGAGGTTGCCCGCGAGGTTCGTGATGAGGTAACCGCCCACCGACACCAGGGCCTTGCAGCGCTCCGGCCGGAGCGCCGCGATGATGTCGGCGGTCCGTGCGCCCCAGTCGAAGCCCGCGAGTACCGCCCGCTCGATCTCGAGCACGTCCATCAGGGCGATGATGTCGAGGGCGACCGCCGACTGCTGGGCGTTGCGGAAGGTGCGGCCGGAGAGGAAGCGCGTCGTGCCGTGGCCCCGGAGGTGGGGGACGATCACGCGGTAGCCCTCCGCCGCCAGCAGGGGTGCGACGTCGACGAAGCTGTGGATGTCGTAGGGCCAGCCGTGCAGGCAGATGACCACGGGGCCGTGAGCGGGGCCCGTCTCGGCGTAACCGACGTTCAGCAGGCCGGCCTTGACCTGCTTCAGGGACTCGAAGGACGTGTGCCCGGCCGGTGCTCCGGCCCTGCTCCGCGCGGCGGCGGACGCGGTCGAGGGGGCTGCCGGATTCGCCAGAAAGGCGGCGGCCGTGCCGGTGCCCAGTCCCAGGGCCTTGCCGAACGTGCGCCTGTCGATCATGCGGAGCCCTCCGTGCGTGTCGAGGTGCGGACCTGAACACGCACGACTGTTCCATGCGATACATCACCGGTCAAACAGGTGACGCCGGTGATTCACGCGTATCGTGTTCGGCTTGTGCCTGCGACGAACCCGATGGAGGAGAACCGGACATGACGCCCCCGTACCCGCCGATCGATCCCTACGACCACGGCATGCTCGACACCGGCGACGGAAACCTCATCTACTGGGAGACCTGCGGAAACCCCGAAGGGAAGCCCGCCCTCGTGGTCCACGGCGGCCCCGGTTCGGGCTGCTCGACAGGTCCGCGCAAGTCCTTCGACCCGGAGCGCTATCGGATCATCCTCTTCGACCAGCGCGGATGCGGCCGGAGCACGCCCCATGCCGCCGACCCCGGAACCGACATGGAGCTCAACACCACCGAGCATCTGATCGCCGACATGGAGCGGCTGCGCGAACACCTCGGCGTCGACCGGTGGTTGCTCTTCGGCGGCTCCTGGGGCTCCACGCTCAGCCTTGCGTACGCCGAGCGGTACCCGGAGCGGGTGTCCGAGATCGTGCTCGCCGCGGTCACCAGCACCCGCCGCTCCGAGATCGACTGGCTCTACCGGGGCGCGGGCCGCTTCTTCCCGGAGGCCTGGCAGCGGTTCCGGGAAGGCGTCCCCGAGGTCGACCGGGACGGCGACCTCGTAGGAGCGTATGCGCGCCGCATGGCGCACCCCGACCCGGACGTACGGGCCAAGGCCGCGGCCGACTGGTGTGCCTGGGAGGACGCGGTCCTCTCCGCGGAGCCGAACGGCTCACCGAACCCGTACGGCAGCAGGCCGCCCCGGGCCATGCTGGGGCTGGTACGGATCTGCTCGCACTACTTCTCCCACGGCGCCTGGCTGGAGGAGGGGCAGCTGATCCGCGACGCGGGACGCCTGGCGGGCATCCCCGGCGTCCTGATCCACGGCCGCCTCGACATCAGCGGACCGCTCGACACGGCCTGGGAACTCGCCCATGCCTGGCCCGGCGCGGAACTCGTGGTCATCGAGGACTCGGGACACAAGGGCAGCGCCGCCATGAGCGAGGCCCTGTACGCGGCGTTCGAGCGCTTCGCGCAGCAGTAGTCGGCAGTAGCCGCACGGGTTTCACCCCAGGAACGCCGCAACGGTTGCCACGAACGGGTCCGCGTCGTCCAGCCAGGGGCAGTGGCCTGCCCCCGGCTGGACGACGAGTGAGGCTTCGGGGAACAGCCCGGCCGCCTCGGCCACCGACCGGGGAGGGCTGTTCACATCGAACTCTCCGGCGAGCAGCAGGACGGGGGCGCCGAAGCCGGCGAGTGCCGCACGGGTGGCATCCGTAGTGAAGGCGCCCTCGGCCGCGAAGAGGGCGACGGCCACCTCGTTGTCCGGTCTGCTCGCCACCCGGTGCTGCTGCGCCGCGGCGTCCCAACGGCCGCAGAAGAAGGGGCCGATGGCCTCCCAGTCGCTGCCGGTTCCCTCGGTGATCGCCTCCAGAGCGGCGAACGCCCCCGGGAACCACGGCTCGTTCCTGCGGAGCAGCGCGACCTCACGTCGCATCTCCCCGGTGACGGTGACTCCGAGGGCCCGGGTGCCGGGGGCGATCAGGGCGAGCCTGCCGACGCTCTTGGGATGACGCGCCGCGTACTGCGTCGCGAGGTTCGCTCCGGCGGAGTGGCCGAGCAGATCGATCCGGGCGAGTCCGAGGTGTGCGCGCAGGGCCTCGACGTCCGCGACGAGACGGTCGCAGCGGTAGGAGGAGGTGTCCTCGGGGATCGCGGACCGCCCGGTGCCGCGAAGGTCCAGGACGACCAGCCGGCGGTGCGCCGACAGACCGCCGAGGTCGCCGAGGTAGCGGGAGTCCGCAGGTCCGCCGGGGATGCAGACGACCGGGTCGCCATTGCCGTCGCCGTGCACACGATAGGCGAGCCGGGTTCCGTCAGGTGCGAAGAAGGTGGGCATGGGCATCGACCCTGCCAGCCATAGCCCGGTTATACAACCTGGTTATGGTGAAGTGCGGCCCGGGGGTATATAACCGAGTCATGACAGGCGGAGAGAGTGCGCACCGGATCCCCGGGGAGCTGACCGAGGAACAGGCCGGGCGGATGCTCGCCGACATGAACGAAGTCATCCGCGCGGGCGAGGAGATGCGGAAGCTGCGCGCCGAAATGATCGAGCTGCTCATCGGCCTCGGCTGGACGCAGGACAGGATCGCCCGGCTCGCGGCCATGAGCCAGCCCGCAGTGTCCAAACACATGGCGAAGTACCGGACGGACGGACCGCCGCCCCCGATGGAGCTCTCCCTCGACCAGCACGACACCCCATGGCTCGAAGGGCGCCTGTGGGCCCTTGCCGAGGAGATCTCGGAGACCCTCCGCGGCGCCGCCCGCTGCGCCCGCTGCGTCGACGCCGTCGCCCGTGGGAAGAAGCGCTTCACCCCCGAGAACGTCGACGAGCTGCGACGCCTCGTCGAGGAGGACCTGAGGCTGCACCGGGCGACGATGCCCGGCAGCTACCAGGACACGTACGACAGGATCAGCCGCGGCCTCGACGTCCCCCCGAAGGCGACCACCGCCCTCGGATCGGCCACCGTGCGCCGCACCCTCGCGCACCGGATCCAGCGCGACCGGCTCAGGGACGACGCCTGACCGGCGGCACCTGGCTTTGGACGCACGCGTATGGAAGTGAGCGTTGTGGCTATGGTTCGTCTCGTGGGGACGGCGTTGACTGATGGGCATGACGAACGAACAGAACATTCAGCGGGCCGACTCGAAGACGATTCTGGTGATCGGCGGCACCGGGAAGACCGGAAGCCGCGTGGCGGAGCGGCTCACCGCGCAGGGGCTGCCGGTGCGCGTGGGATCCCGTAACGCCGAACCGCCCTTCGTGTGGGAGGACCCCGACACCTGGGAGGCGGCACTCGAGGGCGTCGGAGCCGTCTACGTCACCTACTACCCGGACCTCGGGTTCCCCGGAGCCGCGGAGGCCGTCGGCGCCTTCTCCGAACTCGCCGTCGAGAAGGGCGCGCGCCGACTGGTGCTGCTCTCCGGACGCGGTGAAGACGGCGCGGTCAACAGCGAGAACAAGCTCAAGGAGTCCGGAGCCGACTGGACCGTCGTACGGGCCAGCTGGTTCAACCAGAACTTCAGCGAGAGCTTCTTCCTGGAGCCCGTCCTCGCCGGGGAGCTCGTGCTGCCGACCGCCGACGCGGTGGAGCCGTTCGTGGACGTCGAGGACATCGCCGACGTCGTCACCGCCGCCCTCACCGACGACAAGCACATCGGCAGGACGTACGAGCTGTCCGGGCCCCGGTCGCTGAGCTTCGGTGATGTGGCCGCCGAACTGTCGCGGATCACCGGCCGGGAGATCACGTACACCCCGGTCTCCCTCGACGACTACCGGGCAGCCCTGCGGGAGAACGATCTGCCTGTCGAGTTCGCCGACCTGTTCGCGCTGATCCTCGACGGGCGCAACGCCGGCGTCGTCAACGGCGTGGAGGAGGTCCTCGGCCGCGAGCCGCGCGACTTCTCGGTCTTCGCGAAGGATGCTGCCGCCGCCGGCGTCTGGAACGTCTGACAACGCCCGGCATCACCCGGCAAGATCTTCGGAGTGCCCGGTACGGATACTCGGCCCGGCGCCGCGCCCTCAAGCCGAATGGGGATCACCACATGGACGTGCTCACCGGACTCCTGGACGGGCCGAAGGCGCGCGGCGCCTTCCTGCTCAAGTCCGTCTTCGACCCGCCCTGGTCGCTCCGCGTCGAGGACCGCGCTCCGATCTCCCTGGCCACCATGGTCCAGGGCAGCGCCTGGGTGATGCCCGACGGCGGTGTACCGGCCCTCATCGGTCCCGGTGACATCGCCGTCCTGCGCGGCCCCGACCCGTACACGATCGCCGACGCGCAGGACACCCCGGTCCAGATCACTGTCGGCCCCGATCAGCGCTGCAGTACCACCGTCGGCGAGGACGTCACCGACACCATGGCTCTGGGGGTGCGGACCTGGGGGGACCCGCTCGGACAGGGCTCGTCCGTCATGCTCAGCGGGACGTACCAGGCACCCGGCGAGATCGGCCGCCGGCTGCTGGGCGCCCTGCCCACCCTCCTGGTGCTCCCCGCCGCCTTCGACGACACCCCGCTCGTCCCCCTGCTGGCCGAGGAGATCGGCCGCGACGAGCCGGGACAGGAACTGGTCCTCGACCGCCTCCTCGACCTGCTCTTCGTCAATGTGCTGCGCGCCTGGCTCGCCGAGCCGGACGCCGGTGCGCCGGCCTGGTACCACGCCCGGTCCGACCCCAGGGTGGGACCCGCACTGCGGATTCTGCACGAAGATCCGGCCCATGCGTGGACGGTGGAATCGCTGGCCCGCAAGGTGGGTGTCTCCCGGGCGGGCCTCGCCCGCCGCTTCACCGAGGTCGTCGGGGAACCGCCGATGACCTACCTGGCCAACTGGCGCCTCGCCCTGGCCGCCGACCTGCTGCGCGAACCGGATGCCACGGTGGCCGCGGTGGCGCACCAGGTCGGCTACAGCAGCGCGTTCGCGCTGAGTTCGGCCTTCAAGAGGGTGCGGGGGGTCAGCCCGCAGGAGTACCGGAAGGGCGGCGCCGCGCCGATGGTCCTGCCGCAGGCGACGCCGTCCCGGACAGTGGTGCTGGGCGGCTGAGGTCCGGTCCAGCCCGCTCGCGTCACGCCCGCCCGCCCGCCCGACCTGGCAGTCGGGCGGGCGGTCACCCATGATTCCCGCGCTCCCGCGCTGCACGAACGACCGAATTCCACAGTGAGGACGCCCCGATGACCACTGATCCGATTGCCGCCGATCCCCAGCACATGCCGCTCGCGCCGCAGGCGCCGTCGCCCCGGCCGGGCAGGGCCGCAGGCATTCTGCTGACGATGTCCGTCATCGCCGTGGGTCTGATGGCCGGTCTGTTCTTCGCCTTCGACGTGTCCGTCATGCCCGGCCTCGCCCGTACCGACGACCGCGTGTACGCGGAGGCGATGCGGAACTTCAACCAGGTGATAGACAACAGCGGCCTGTTCGCGGTGATCTTTCTGGGCGCACTCGCCGTGACGGTGGCCGTTGCCGTCATCGAGTACCGCAAGGGAAGCCGTACGGTCGCCCTGTGGGCGGGGGTCGCCGCCGCGCTCTACGTCGTGGCACTGCTGGTCACCTTCACCGTCAACATTCCGCTGAACAACGAGCTCGCCGCGATCGCCGATCCGGCGAAGGCGAGCGACCTCTCGGTCGTCGGCAAGTTCAAGGGGGTCTGGGAAACCACCAACATCATGCGCACCCTGCTGTGCACCGCAGCCCTGGGCTGCCTGGCGCACAGCCTGAAACTGCACGGCCGCGGAGGGGCCGGAGTCCCGAACTGATCGTCCGGTGGTCGTGCTCTGCCGAACTGCCACGGCAGAGCACGGGATGCCGACCGCGGCAGTTGCCTCGCACTGCCCGGAGGACGCCTGCGGGGAAGCGGCCTACCCGGGGACCTCCGTGCGCTCCCACCATTCGTAGACGGGCAACTTCCCCTCGGCTGTTGCCTGGTGGCGTGACGTGGCCCTGAAGTGTTCGTACCCGCCACGGAACGGGATCTTGATGTCGGGCCCGGGTGCGGAGAGGGGGACGATCCGGTCGGGGAGATCGTCGGGGCCGCCTTCGAGGACTGCTTTCGGTGCGTCGGTCATGGCGAGAGTTTCTCCGGCTGGTGGTCCGGCTCCTTCGTGACGCGCCGAAGGGTCCACGGCTGCCCGCCGCTCCCCACTCCGACGGCGTGCATGATAACTTCGTAACAAGTTGAATAGTATGGATCCTGGAGGTGGACGGGTGCTGCAGATCCAGATCGGCCCCGAGCGCGCGGCGGACCCGGACGACCACCTGATGCGGACCACCCTCGGGTGGCGCCGGGGCATGAGCGAGGACGAGGCGTGGGAAGCCGGCCGGGGCATCTGGAAGTTCAACGCCGACCGGGCCCTGTCGCAGGACGAGGCGCAGATCATCAATACCGAGGGCACGGTTCTCGCGGTCGCCAGGATCATCGGCATCTCCAAGCACGGTGACCGTTACGCTCTCGAGGGCGAGCTCCTCCGCGACGACCCGCGCGTCGGCCGCCCGACCGGTAGCCCGCATCTGTCCCGTAACCCCGTCACCTACATCTGACGGGCCCCCATGACACTCCAGTCGCCGCGAAAGGAGCGCTCCGGTGAGTGACTTCGACGCCAACGACGCGCTGCTCGCGGCTGTCGGTCCGCAGGCGGAGCTCCCGCCGCGGGAGGTCCGCCGGGAGCTGCGGGAGCAGGCCAGGCTCTCGAAGGCCGGGGGCGTGCACAGGGCGTGCTTCGGGCCGGAGAGGCGGCGGGACGCGGGTGGAGATCCATCCGCTGAACCAGTCGCAGGTGCCGCGGCCGCTCCAGCGGATGGTGGAGTACCGCACGATGAACGTCCGCCGCTGGGACCGCATCGTCGAGGCCTGGGCATCCGGTGACCAGCAGGGCCTGGACGATGCCTGGGAGGACGTCATCGTCGACCTGGGGTCGCAGTGGGGGCAGTACGAGTACGTCACCAACATCGGCTTCGCCGCGTAACGACGGAAAGGGAGGCCGGTTCGGCCGAGGACTCATCATCCCGGGCCGCCGCCCCGGGATGATCGGCCGGGCACCGCTTGCCTCGGACCGGCCGGAGCCATGTCCCGTGCGATCTCGCGCGCTGTGCGACCGAAGAGCTCTATCGCCCGGCTGCCGCCGTCGGACCGCCACATCAGGCCGTATCCGAGAGGTTCGTCCCCCTCCACCGGGATGTAGGAGATACCTGGTCGGCCGTGGTACAGGGCGACGTGGGCCCCTGCCAGCAAAGCCCCGCTGCCGCCCGCGACGAGCGTCAGTGCCTCCTGGAAGTTGGTGACGGACGGGCCCTGCTCGATCGGCCTGCCGCTGGGGGTGCGCGTCGGCAGCCGATACTCCAGCCAGTACTCCGGAATGTCTCCCGCGATCGTCAGCAACGGCACACCGGCCAGGTCATCGAGCGTCACCGCGTTCCGCCCGGCCAGGGGATGACCGGCGGCGACCGCCAGCACCCTGTCCTCGGTGAGGAGCGTCGGTCCGCGGGTCAAGTCGTCCTCGTGCACCGGGAAATCCGTCAGCTGGAGGTCGAAATCGCCTCTCCGCAGCATTCCGTACGGATCGGAGAGCGGCACTTCGCACACCTCGACGGCGAGCTCGGGATGAGTGGTGCGCAGCTTCCCGGCCGCCTTCATCACCACCTCCCCGGCCAGGGGCGTCGAGAAGCCTATGTGCAGGATCCCCTCGATGGCACGCGCCGACGCGACGGCACGCGCCAGGGCGTTTTCGATGCCGCGGTAGTGGGGTTCGAGGTCGTCACGGAGGCGGCTGCCCAGAGCGGTGAGCGTTACTCTGCGGCTCGTGCGCGTGAACAGAGGCGCTCCCACGCGTCGCTCCAGCTTCTGGACGAGCTGACTCACCCGGGCGCGGGAGAGGCGCAGGCGGGTGGCGGTCCGGCCGAAGTGCAGTTCCTCGGCGAGTACGAGAAAGCATTCGAGTTCGTGCTGGTCCACGTACGTCTCCGGGATCACGTCGGACATGTATGGGTAAGCCTGGCTGAACGAACGTTGCGATCATCGCTGTTGTTCCCGTCCGGGGCGTGGAGAAGGCTTGAGGCATCACCAACACCCACCACTCCGGAAGGGGTTCATCGTCATGAGTGCCTTGAGTACTTCGAGCGGGCTGGACGCGCGCAAGTGGGGCATCCTGCTCGTGCTGTGCGGCGCGATCTTCCTCGAAGGCATCGATGTCGCCATGCTCAATGTGGCGCTGCCCTCGATCCGCGCCGACCTCGGGCTCACTACCGGTGAGCTGCAGTGGGTCATGAGCGCCTACGTACTCGGTTACGGCGGTTTCATGCTCCTCGGAGGCCGGGCGGCCGACCTGTTCGGGCGCCGTCGGATGTTCGTCCTCTGGCTCACCGTCTTCCTGCTGTTCTCCGGGCTCGGCGGATTCGCCACCGAGGGGTGGACGCTGATCGCCGCGCGATTCATCACGGGTGTCGCCGCGGCCTTCATGACCCCGGCGGGTCTGTCCGTCATCACCACGGGATTCGCCGAGGGGCCCGAGCGGAACAAGGCCCTGCTCCTCTACTCGGGCACCGCCGCGGGAGGGTTCACGATCGGACTGGTGGCCGGCGGGCTGCTCACCGCCGTCGACTGGCGGTGGGTCTTCTTCGCCCCGGTCGTCCTCTCCTTCCTCATCCTCGTTGCCGCCCTTGCCTTCGTCCCCAGGTCGGAACGCCCGGACAGAACCGCCAAGCGCATCGACGCCGCCGGCGCGCTCACCGTCACCACTGCCCTTGTACTGATCGTGCTGGGCGTCGAACGTGCGGCCCACGCCGGGATCACCGTCACCGCAGGCACCTTGCTGGCCGGGCTGGCGTTCCTCGTGGCCTTCCTCGTCATCGAACGGCGTTCCGCCGAGCCCCTGGTACGCCTGGGCATTCTCCGCAACGCCCCCCTGGTGCGGGCGAACCTCTCGGCGATGCTGTTCGCTGCCGGGTTCTTCGGCTTCCAGTTCCTGGTGGTGCTCTATCTCCAGGAACTGCGCGACTGGTCGACGCTGCGGACGAGCCTCGCGATGCTCGTCGTCGGAGTCGACGCGATTCTCTCGCCGACCCTCACCCCACGGCTGGTCAACCGCTTCGGCAACGCCGCGGTGATCTTCGGGGGGCTCCTGCTGGCCGTGCTCTCCTACGGACTGTTCCTCCCCCTGGGAGCGGACTGGAGCTACGCGGCGATGTTCCCCGGCCTGATCGTCCTCGGCCTCGCCTTCTCCCTGGCGTACGGGCCGCTCACCATCGTGGCCACGGAAGGGATCGCGGAGGAGGAGCAGGGGCTCGCGGGCGGTCTGCTCTACACCGCCTTCCAGTTCGGTGCCGCCCTCGGGCTCTCCGCGGTCACCGCCGTCAGCGTGGCCGCCACGCACGCGGACACTCCTGCCGCGCTGCTGGACGGCTACCGGGCCGGTCTGCTCGTCCCGTTCGCGGCGGCGGTGGCCGCCGCTGTCATCAGCGCCTTCGGCCTGCGCTCCCGGCGGGGCGCCGGGCCGTCCGCCTTGGTGGAAGCCTCGCCGGGCACCGCGCCGGACGTCACCGCCGAGCGAACCGACATCCCGGCCTCCCGCTGATTCCCGAGCGGACGGAATCATGCAGGGCCTGCCCCTCCGGCAACAGGAGGTCCCAGGTTTCCGTGCACGAAGATTGTTGTTCATGACACCGCGTCCGCCATGTTCGATCTCCTGCACAGCCCGTTGGAGGAGCGGCCCGACGCCCTGCGGGACATGCTGGGCCCACTGCGGTCACGATCGGCGAGCAGGTGGTGGCCGAGGCGTTCGTACGGGAACCGGCGGGCGAGGGGCCATGGGGCCCTGGACGACGATGCTGTCCGGCGCGGAACTGGACGAGGCCCACGCGAAGGTCGTGACCGGCATCGATGTGGCCGGGATGGGGAACCTGCCCGCGTACGTGCACGGCGACGCCACCGCGCGCCTGTTGGGGCAACAGCACGTCGGGCTGCCGGACTTCGCCGGATTCGCGGCAGGCCTCCGGATCGTCGACGCCCACCTGGCGGCGATGCAGGTGTGCATCGGGCGGATGTACGTCGACGACCCCGGGTACGCCGAGTACTACGACGGGCTCGCGCCGGGCCTGACCGTCTGGCTGCGCGAGGTGGGAGTGACCGGGGGCGGGCCCGGTGTTGCTGCCGCCACTGTCGGAGCCGGTGCCGGTGCCGGTCAGTCCACCGGGACCAGTGTGAGGTAGGCCATCCCGAGCACACCCCGGTAGCCCCTCAGCCAGCTCGTCCGGTGCCGGTCGACGCGCTCGCGGGTCTCCTCGGCCAGCGGGTGGTCCGGGTGAGCGGCCAGCCACTCCTCCACGTCCGACTGATAACCGGACTCGAAGTCCTCCCACTCGTCGTCCCCTGCCGTCTCGATCCAGACGGGCCGGAAACCGGCGGACACGGCGAGGTCGACGAGTCCGGCCAGATCATGGAACTCGTCGGCACGGGCGTCCGGCCACATCGCGGCCAGTTCGGCCGAAGTGGGGGAGCGCTGCCAGAAGCCCTCGGCGAGCAGGACCCGCCCGCCGGGCGCGACGATCCGGCGCAGCGCACTCAGCGCGCCCGCGGTGCTCTCCGGCGGTTCCGCGGAGCTGAGGGCATGGCCGGCCCCGAGACACAGGACGAGGTCGGCGGCCCCGTGCGACGCCTCCTCGGCGGACCCCTCGACGAACTCCACGCGTCCGGCCAGCGAACGGGCCTCGGCGTTCGCGCGACCCCGGGCGATGTCCGCACCGTTGAGATCGATTCCGGTCCCGGTCGCCCCCGGCACCGCTTCGAGGACCCGGAGCATCAACTCCCCCCAGCCGCAACCGATGTCGAGTACTCGTGCGGGGGCGGCCCGGCCGAGCCGGTCGACGATCCGCGCCGCCCGAGCCTCGGAGAGGGGGCCATGGAAAGTGAGCCGGGTCAGGCGCGGCGGAAGATCGGTCTCAGTCATGCGGCGCACGCTAACGCCGGCGGGCTGCCACGGACACCGATTTTCGCTCCGGCCGCACCGGACCACACCGGACCACACCGGACCACTCCGGATTCCGCAGGGCCACAGCCCGACGTCCTCCCGTTCGGCGGTACCTTCGGAATCGGAACACGCCTCGAACGCACCCGTACGGTGATGGTCCTGGCCGACTTCGGCCGGGCCCTGGTGCTGGGAGCGGTCGCCGCGGCCGGGCTCGCCGGCGTGCTGGGGCTGCCGGTCCTGCTCGAGGTGGTCTTCGCCACCGGGGCCCTGTCCGTGTTCTTCGACGTGGCCTACCAGGCCTCTCTCGCACGGCTGGTGAAACGCTTCGTGAGGACGGGGGCTCGGTGGGCAGCCCAGAACTCGTCGGCACCGTTGCGCAACTCGTACGTCCAGTGACCGGCCCTCGCGGCCGCGTCGTCGACTCATGGCGTCGGCCTCTGCGCTCGCCGTTGCGGTGACGTCCGGCTGACGTACCCCTGACGCCCCCACCGCATCTCCGTCAGGGGACCAGGACCAGCCGGCCCCGGATGCCGCCCTCGGCCAGCCGGCGGTGGGCCCGCGCCGCTTCGTGGAGGGGCAGGGTGCCGGCCACCCGCGTGGTGAGGTGCCCCGCCCCGGCCAGCGAGGAGAGCCGGGCGAGGGCTTCGGCGTCCGCTGCGATCCACTGTTCGGCCACGCTGATGCCGCGCAGCGGTACGGGCGCGGCGCCGCCGACGACCGAGACGAAGGCGCCGCGATTGCGTACGGCGCCCAGCGCAGGGATCCCGGCCACGGCCGCGTCCAGGGCGGCGTCCACACCACCCGGGACCAGCGTCCGCACCGCCTCGGAGAGATCGGCCGTCCGGGGCACGAACCACCGTGCTCCCGCACCCCGGACGAACTCCTCGTCCCCGGCCCCGGCGCAGGCCACCACCCGCAGCCCGCGCAGGGCGGCCAGCTCCACCGCGTAACCGCCCACCGCACCCGCCGCACCGGTCACCAGCAGCGTCGCGCCCGGTTCCGGATCGAGCAGATCCAGGGCCTGGAGGGCGGTGAGCCCGTTCAGCGGCAGGGTCGCGGCCTCGACGGCCGGGAGACCGGTCGGCGCGGCGGCGACCGCCGTGGCGTCCAGCACCACGAACTCCGCATAGGTGCCGAGCGAAACGTCCAGCCGGTCCCGCACCCCGATCACCGGGTCTCCCGGGGCGAACGCGGTCACGCCCGGACCGAGCTCGTCGACCCGGCCCGCGACGTCCCAGCCCAGACCGGTCATCTCCCTGGGCGCCATCAGCCCCGCCGCGACGAGGCTCCCGGAACGGGTGGCCACGTCGACCGGGTTGACCGCGGCGGCCTCGACGCGCACCCGCACCTGCCCGGCGCCGGTCGCGGGCACCGGCACATCCACCAGTTCCAGCGCCTCCGGCCCGCCCACCGCTCGTACCACGATCGCGCGCATGCGTGACTCCCTTCGTTCCGTTCGATTCAACAGACGCAACCCTAGGGAGAGTTACTCTCCATGAGGAAGAACGCACTTCAGGGTGCCCAACGAACGGCGAGGAGAGCCATGGCAACGACAGACGCAGCACGTGCCGCATACGACGCCTACCTCGCCGTGTGCCCCGCGAGGCACCTGCTGGACCGCATCAGCAACAAATGGGTCAGCCTGATCGTCAACGCCCTCGCCGAGGGTCCGCAGCGCTACGGCGAACTGTCCCGCAGGCTGGTGAGCGTCAGTCAGAAGATGCTCACCCAGAGCCTGCGCGATCTCGAACGGGACGGTCTCCTCACCCGGACCGTCACGCCGTCGGTGCCGGTCCGGGTCGACTACGCCCTCACTCCCCTCGGGGAGAGCCTGGTCCCGGTGATGCAGGCGATCAAGGCGTGGGCGGAGCAGAACATGGACGAGGTCCTGGCCGCCCGGGCCGGTTACGACGCGAAGGCCCGACCCGGCACCCGCGCTCCGGCCGGGACCCGTCCGCGGTGAGCCTCGTGCCGTACGGGCCGAGCGCCCGGCGGTGATCGTCGAGCAGGGGAGCGCCCTGGTCACGGCGGCCCGGGCGTCACCGCGGGCGGGCCCGTGGGAACGGACGACGACCCGGCCACGAGACCGACCGCCCCACCCCGTCGGCTTTCGTATACCAGCATGTGTGGAGCCGGAGATCCCGAGGGTGATTTCGGGATAATTCCGCGACCGGCTCTCGGTTCTCTTGTTCCTCTTCCGGTCTTGGTATACAAACTGGTTCCTGTCCGCATCGAGCGACACAACCGAAGGAGTTCCATGACGCCCCCTCCCTCCCCGCTGTCCCGGCGCGGCGTCCTCGCCGGTGCCGCCTCCCTGGCGGGCGCCGGTGTCGCCATGTCCACGGGTGTGCCGTCGGCCGCGGCCGACTCCCGCGGTGCTTCCCACCGCGAGCCTCGCGACGCGGTGGTCTTCCGCGACGTCCGGCCCATGGGCGCGGCGAAGCCGGTGGACCTCACGGTCGTCGACGGCCGCATCACACGTGACCCGGCACCCCGGGGCGCCAAGGTGATCGACGGCGGCGGGCGCATCGCACTCCCGGCCCTGGTCGATGCGCACATCCACCCCGACAAGACGACGTGGGGCGGTGACTGGGTGTCGCGCAAGCCCGCCGACACCATCGCCGAACTCGCCCAGCAGGACGCGGAGTTGTTCCGAAGCCAGCGTCGCCCGGTGGCCGAGCGGGCGTACGGACTCATGGCGCACGCCGTGACCCGCGGTACGAGGGGGATGCGGGCACACGCCGACATCGCCCCGGCCTACGGCCTGGCCTGCGTGGAAGGCCTGGGACAGGCGCGCGAGCGGCTCAAGCACGCCCTCGACGTACAGATCGTGGCCTTTCCGCAGCACGGTGTCATCCGTGCGCCCGGCACCGCGGAGCTGCTCCGGGACGCCGCCCGCAGCGGGATAGTGGACATGGTGGGCGGGCTCGACCCGATCAGCTTCGACCACGCCATGGACGAGCAGCTGGACCTGCTCTTCGGTCTCGCGGACCGCTACGGCGTCGGCGTCGACATCCACCTCCACGACCGGGGCGAGACGGGCCTGACCGTGCTGCGCGCCATCATCGACCGCACCCGGGCCCTGTCCCTCAACGGAAAGGTGACCGTCAGCCACGTCTTCTGCCTGCCCGGCCTCTCCGACGCCGAACTGGCCAGGACCGCCGCGGACCTGGGGGAGCTGGACATCGCCCTGACCACCGTGGCGCCCAGCGCGTCGCTGGTCCTGCCGATCGAGAAGCTGCGTGAGCACGGTGTACGGGTCGGGCTCGGCTCGGACGGGGTGCGTGACTCCTGGAGCCCCTTCGGCAACGCGGACATGTTCCACCGGACACACCTGCTCGGCTGGGTCACGGATGTGCGCCTCGACGCGGAACTGGCCGCCTGCTACGAAGCCGGCGCGCACGGCGGCGCCGACGTCATGCGGTTGCCCCACGCCGACCTCACCCCGGGCTCGCCGGCCGACTTCGTCCTGGTCCGCGCCGAGTGCCTGCCGCAGGTCGTGGTCGACATGCCCGCCCGCGACATGGTGGTGCACGGCGGACGGGTGGTCGCCCGTGACGGCCGGCTGACCTGACCGTTCCCCTCCCTTCCGGCCCGCCGCCCGGGCCACCGCGATGGCGTCCCGTCACTGCCTCGCACGCATAGGGTGACGGGACGCCCCGGACGAAGCGCGGGCGCCGGGACAGCCCGGAAGGCACAAGGAGGACGGCACACGTGACGGCAGCCACCGGCCGGAAGGGCGACGGGGAACAGCAGGCCGCCCCGGCGACGCGCACACCACTGAGCGAGATCGCGCGCCAGGCCGTCAGGGACCGCATCATCGACGGCAGCTACGCCCAGGGCGCCCGGATGGTGGAGCGCGAGATCGCCCAGGACCTGCGGATGTCGCGGGTCCCGGTGCGGGAGGCGCTGCGGGCCCTGGTGGAGGAAGGGCTGCTGGACCTGCTGCCGCACAGCGGTGTGCGGGTGCGCCGGCTGGAGCGCGCCGACGTGGAGCATCTGTACGACGTGTGGGAGCCGCTGGCCATCCAGGCCTCCCGCCTCGCCGCCCGCCGCGTGGCCGCCGCCGCACCCGGTGCGCCCGCCGCCCTGACGGACCTGCGGGCCGTACTGGAACAGGCGGAGGCCGCCGCGGCCGCCGGCGACCGGACCCGGGAGAACGAGGCCGGCACCACCTTCCACGACGGGATCGTGGCCCTTGCCGACAACCCGCTGCTGGCCCAGCTCATGCAGCGGCTCAGCGGCCAGCTGCGGCTGCTCTTCGGCCTGAACACCGAGCCCGCCCCGATGCGCGCACAACACGGCGAGATGTACGAACGCATCGCCGCGGCAGACGCCGACGCCGCCGCGGCGATCACCCTCCTCCACGTACGCAAGAGCCGGGAGCTCGCCCTGCGCGCGGTGACCGCCTGATCCGGCGGGGTGCACCGGGGCCGGGCGTGTCGCGAGACGACGGCCAAGGGGACAAACGGCCGAGGGGCAACGGCGCCTCCACCGTCGCTAGCCGGCCCGGAACCGGAGCCGGTACTCCGTCGGTGTCGTGTCGAGCTTCCGGCGGAACGCCCGGATGAGGGTGTCGGTCGTGCCGAACCCGCAGGCGGACGCGATGCGTTCGAGGGTGGCGTCGGTGGATTCGAGCTGATTGCGGGCCCTTTCGACGCGGACCGACTCGACGTACGAGCTCGGGGTCGTGCCGAGCTCGGCCTTGAAGAGCCGGGTGAGCTGGCGCTCGCCGACGTGCGCGTACCCGGCGAGGTCCGCGACGGTGAGCCGCTCGCCGATGTTGTCCATGATGTGGTGGCGGAGGTCCTCGATGCGCCGTGTCGTGGAGACGGGTTCGAGAGGAACGCTGAACTGGCTCTGCCCGCTCGGCCGTTTCAGATACATCACGAGTTGCCGGGCGACGCGCAGCGCGACGGTTTCGCCGAAGTCGTCGGCGACGAGGGCGAGCGACAGGTCGAGACAGGCGCTGATGCCCGCACCGGTCCATACGTCGCCGTCGCGGATGAAGATCGGGTCGGCGTCGACCTCGACCGTGGGGTGGTCGGCGGCGAGTTGCTGCGCGGTCGACCAGTGGGTGGTGGCGCGCTTGCCGTCGAGCAGCCCGGCGGCGGCGAGGATGTGTGCCCCTACGCAGACGGAGGTGACCCTGCGGGTCCTGGCGGCGAGCGTCTTCACCCGGGCGACCACGGTGGGGTCGGTGAGGGCGTGCACACGGCGCCGGCCGTCGACCTCGACCGACCCGGGCACCAGGAGCGTGTCGATGCTCCTGGTGGACACCTCGCGGAAGGTGGCATCGGGGAGGACGCGCACGCCGGCGGAGGTGGTGACGGGGTCCATGGTCTCGGCGGCTAGGACGACGGTGTAGCCCGTCTCGTCGTCCGTCTCGCGTCGCAGGAGGGCGAACACTTCCGGTGGTCCGGTGACGTCGAGCAGGTCGACCCCTTCGAACAGGACGATGACGACGAGTCGTTCGACGATGCTCATGGAATGGTCTCCGCCTGATCGGCAAATGGCGAGTGTGCAACAGCGAGGTCTGCGACAGCGATGCCGCCAGCAGTGATCTCGGCAGCGGCGATGTCGGTATCTGCATGTTAGACGGCATTGCCGACATGCAGAGGTCGACCGTAGCGTTCTGAGCGCATCCCAGCACACGATCCGAGGCGGTATTTCCATGGCTACGACGACCCTGCGCGAACTCAACGGCTTCGACGAGACGCCCGCGTCGCTCGCCGATTCGACGCTGATCCTGGTCGACTACCAGAACACCTACGTCGGCGGCGTGATGGAGCTGGAGGGCTGGCAGGCCGCGCTCGACTCCGCCGCCGCGCTGCTGGGCCGGGCCCGGGAGGCGGGCACGAAGGTCATCCACGTCATCAACGACGGCGGCGAGGGAACCCCGTACGACATCCGGGCGGAGATCGGCATGATCCACCCGAGCGTGGCACCGGTCGAGGGCGAGCCCGTCGTCGTCAAGAAGGCCCCGAACGCCTTCGTCGGCACCGACCTGGGCGAGCATGTCGACGCCGCGGGCCACGAGGACGTCATCGTCGCGGGGTTCATGACGCACATGTGCGTGACGTTCACCGCGGAGGGCGCCTTCCTGCGGGGCAACCGGCCCACGGTGGTCGCCGACGCCTGTGCGACGCGGTCCCTGCGGTCGGTGGGCGCCGAACTGACCGCCGACCAGATCCATCACAGCGCACTCGCCACCATCTCCGACCTCTACGGGGTGGTCGTCGGGTCCGGCAAGTCCCTCACCTGAGGTCCACGGCCGGCGCGCGGCCACGCCCCGAACGCCGTCGTTCGTGTTGGCCCGCCGGCGCCGGTCCGGCGGCTTCACGCCCTACCGGTACGGAGCCTCAAGGCTTCGGAACCGGCGGCAGTTCGGTGTGCCTGACCGTGTAGCCGCCCCTGGTCACCGGGGCGTACGGCGCGGGTGCCATGCAGGTGCCGACGGGGGCTTCCTCGGGAGCGGCATCGCCGGCCGGCATCAGGTTCACACCGTTCCAGGAGAAGCCCACGCGGTCGTCGGAGTGCCCCCTGTCCCTGCCGCCGTCGTAGACGCTGAACCCGAGCCGCCGCCCGACATCGGGCGGACCGCCGGGGCTGACCTCGGTGATGACGGCCGTCAGGGTCGCGGTACGGGGGCCCGTGACCAGGCAGTCCACGCGTCCCTCGGAGATGTAGGTGGTGTTCCGGTCGGCCGAGTAGTGGGAGACCCTGACCGTTCCCCGGGCGTCGGTCGGGAGGCCCGTGGGTATTCCGGGCAGCGGCCGGCTGTACGGGGCGGCGTGCGCGTCGAAGGTGAACGAGCGGACGTCGTCGTCCTTGTAGTAGGGCAGGACGAACTCAGCCCTTCCGGTGACGCTCGCGTGCGCAGGCTTCTCTTCTCTCCGCTCGGCCGAGGACGCGGAAGCAACAGAGGCGCCGCTGAGCGGCAGGCAGACGGCGAGCGCGGCGAATACGGCCGTCGTCCTGCGAGGTGACAGGCAAATCACGTTGTTCTCCTGCGAGTTGACGTTCCTTCGTGGCGTGTTCCATCCTTCACGGCCGCACCCTCCCGGTTCATCAACCGTGATCCGTAACATCCGACGCGTTCACCTCAACCGAGAGACCTATGGGTGTCAGCCTCCGGTCGTAAGGGTGGTGCGGCCGGGGTCCGGCCGCACGGGTGGGTGGGGCCGGACCCACTCCGGGGCCGATCCGGCGGGAATCGAGCGCCGTACCGTGCACAGTGAGGACACCGAGCCGCACGGGTCGGTGCGGCGCGCGGTAGCGGGACACGAGGGTGCCGCGGCCGGAGTCACGGAGTGAGAGGGAACGGGCATGCGACAGCTGATGTCGTGGGCGGCAAGTGCCTGCGTGGGGTTCGTACGAGCGTGTGTCGTGGTGATCGTCAGCATGCTGGTCCCCGCCGTGTGGGCGGCCGCGGTGGCGCTGGGGATTAGGTGGGGAGCGGGGAACCCGTGGTCGTGGCCGGCGCCGTTCGTGCTGGTGTGCGTGGGGACGCTCGGCCTCTCCCGCCCGGTCTGCCGGACGGTCCGCCTCCTCGTCGCCAGGTGGACGGCCACCGTCATCCCGGCCGGCTACCGGCAGGCCGGACCGGTGACGCGGATGTCCACCGGGTACTGGTGGAACGGCTTCGGCTACGAGCGCACCAGCCGTGACGCCCTCATGGACCAGAGATGGCGGATCCGCTGGAACGACCCCGCGAACCGGCGCGACCTGTGGTTCATCGCCATCGCTCCGTTCACCATGGGCGTGGTCGCCGCGCTCCCGCCGGCCGGGCTGGCCGCGGCGGTCGTCGGGCTCGGCCGGCCGGAGGCCGCCGGGCGCCTCTTCGGGGTGCTCGGCCTGGTCGTGGCCGTCGCCGGCGCCCCGTACGCCTGGCGGACCGTCGAGCCGGTGGCTGTCCGCTTCCTGCGTGCGTCGCCCGCGATGGTGCTGGCGGACCGGGTGACGGAGCTGACGGCCCAGCGCGCGGACACGACCGTCGCGCAGGCCGCCGAGATCCGCCGCATCGAGCGGGACCTGCACGACGGCGCGCAGGCACGTCTGGTCGGGCTCGGGCTCTCCCTGGCGACTGCGGAGAAGCTGATGGAGACCGATCCCGACCGGGCCAAGGCACTGATGCGGGAGGCGCGGGCGGGCGCGGCCACATCGCTGACCGAACTCCGCGAACTGGTCAGGGGAATCAACCCGCCGGTGCTGAACGACCGGGGGCTCGTCGAGGCCGTGCGCGCCTTTGCCCTGGACAGCCCGCTCGAAGCGACCGTCACCACCGAGCCCCTGCCCCGGCTGGACCCGCCGGTCGAGTCCGCCGTCTACTTCGGAATCGCCGAGCTGATGACCAACGCGATCAAGCACGCCCGCGCGACCCGGGCACGGATCTCCATGGCCCGGGACGACACCGGGCTCGTCGTCGAGGTCGAGGACGACGGCCGGGGCGGAGCCCGCGTGCACGAGGGCGGCGGACTCGCGGGGCTGCGCCGCCGACTCGCGGCCTTCGACGGCACTGTGGAGGTCACCAGCCCGGCGGGCGGCCCGACCCGAGCGAGGATAGTGGTGCCATGCGAATCGTTGTAGCCGAAGACCTCTACCTCCTGCGCGACGGGATGGTCCGCCTCATCGAGGCGTACGGACACCAGGTGGTGGCCACGGCGACCACCGGACCCGAGACGCTCGACGCACTGCTGAAGTGGCGCCCGAACGTCGCCGTCGTCGATGTCCGCATGCCGCCGACCCAGTCGGACGAGGGCCTGCGCGCGGCCCTCGCCGCGCGCGGCGGACTGCCCGGACTGCCGGTCCTGATCCTCTCCCAGTACGTCGAGCAGTTGTACGCCCGCGAGCTCCTGGCCGACGGCACCGGAGGCATCGGTTATTTCCTCAAGGAGAGCGTGTTCGACGCCGACCAGTTCATCGACGCCCTGGAACGCGTCGCCGACGGTGGGACCGCCATGGACCCGGTCGTCATCGCCAAGCTGCTGTCCAGCGGCTCCTCGAACCGGCGGCTGGAACGGCTCACCGAACGCGAACACTCCGTGCTCGGCCTCATGGCCGAAGGACTGTCCAACCAGGCCATCGCCCGGCGGCTCTTCCTCAGCGAGAGCGCCATCGGCAAGTACACGACCTCCATGTTCGGCAAACTCGGTATCACCGATGACGACGACAGCCACCGGCGCGTGCTGGCCGTCCTCGCCTACCTGAACGAGCCCTGACGTGTTCCTCGGGCCGGTGCGCCGAACTGCTCATCGGCCACCGCCGACCGTGCCCAGGCATACCGGACCCTGCACGGCGCGACCGAGTTCGACGAGGACGGCGGGGTGCACGCCTTCGACGCGGCGACCGGGAAACTGCGCTGGACCTGCAACGACCACACCGGTGACATCCAGCAGTGGTACGTGGTGTCGGCGGGCGACCGGCTGGCCGTGATGCACGGGAGCGGCTCTACGCGCTGCCCGCAGTGTGAGCGTGCAGGTGTGGATCCGGAGGGCCCGGGACGCACCCCTGCACGTCGTCCGCACGTGGTGGTCTACACGTCGTCCCAGGCCATCGAGCTCATCCTCCAGCCGGCCGGCGTCCGGACGAACTGGGTGGTCTTGCGGCCCTCGCCCTCGAACCGCTCGCCATTGAGGATGCCGGCCTTCCGGTACTCGCTGAACCGGTGAGCGATGGACCCGAAGATCTCGGTCCGCTCGGCGACCTCCCATTCGGAGAACTCCGTCATCGTCCCGTCGGTGAGCACCTTCTCCCGGGGCTCGATGAATGAGTCGATGTCGTAGACCACGGGCGCGTCCCCGACATTCGCGATGATCATCCCTTCCGGGATGAACACCTCACGGATGACGTCGACGTTCGGCCGGCTGCCGCCGGTGTTGGCGAACGCGCCGAGGAAGGTGCGCATCAGCCGGTCGAGCTCGGCCTTGACGTCGGAGGCGGACACCTCCGCCGCAGCCGCCGCTCCTGCGGGTGGCCACTCCTCGGAGAGGACCGACCAGATCTCGCTGTCGCGCCGCACACCCCGGTACAGGGAGTGCTGCCGCAGCACACCGTCACGGGTCATCCCGAGCCGGCGCGCGACCTCGACGCTGCGGGTGTTGCCCGCCGCGACCCACCACTCGACCCGGGCCATCCCGCGCTCCGTGAAGGCCCAGTCGATCAGTGCCCGGCTCGCCCGGGTCACCAGTCCCCGCCCTTCCCCGGCGGCCTCCAGCCAGCAGCCGACCTCGCACACCCCGGAGGTGCTGTCGAAGCGCGTGAACATGACGCCGCCGACCAGTGTGCCGTCCAGCCAGATCCCGTAGATCCGGGCGGTGTCCTCGGCCTGCTTGTCGGCGTAACGCCGGAGGACTGCCGTTGCGGAGGCGAGGTCGGTGCTGAAGGTCGCCCAGGGTATCCAGGGGTCCACATGGGGCCGTGCGCGGTCGATGTGGGCGAGGAACTCCTGAGCGTGCCGGGGTTCCAGGGGGCGGAGCTGGGCGTCGTCGCCGAGCGGCAGTGTGAACACGGATACCTCGTCCCTGGGTGCGTAACAAGCGTTCGGTACGTAAGGTAGCAGCATGCCGCCCGCACCTGGAGACCGCGAAGCCCGCCGCGAGGACGTTTCCGAGGCGGTGTGGCACGTACTGGCCGAAAAGGGATTCGGCGGGCTGACCCTGCGCGCCGTCGCCACCGAGCTGGGCGTCTCGACCGGGATGCTCATGCACTACTTCCCGGCCAAGCGGGCCCTGATCGCTCATGCGCTGGACCTGCTGGAGAAGCGCACCGCGGAACGTCCCCGCCGCGAGCGTCCCGCCGAGGGCCTTGCCACCGTGCGGGCCATGCTGCTGGACATCCTGCCGCTGACCCCGGGCGACACCGCCCGCAACCGCATCTGGGTCAGCTCCTGGGACCTGGCCCTCGCCGACGACGGGCTGGCCACGGACCAGGCCGACCGCTACACCCGGATGCGCTCGACGCTCCGCCCGCACCTCGAAGCCGCGCGCGGCCTGGGTGAACTTCCCGCGGCCGCCGACCCGGAGCAACTCGCCGCCACCACGGTCGCGTTCACCCACGGACTCGTCGTCCAGGCCCTCTTCGACCCCGGCCGGTTCTCCGAGAACGTACAGGTCGCCATGGTCGACGACTTCCTCGCTTCGCTCGCGCGGCGATGAGTTCCGGGCGGGACGCTCCCGTGGCGGCGCATCCGTACCCTCGACCTCGACCTCGACCTCGACCTCGACCTCGACCTCAGCCTCACCTCCACCCGCGCTGTGCGAACGGCCCGTCGAGGGCGGCCCACTGGAGCAGCATGATGGTCTTGGCGTCGGCGATCGTGCCGTCGCGGATCCGGTCGAGCGCCTCGGCGAAGGGCAGTTCGACGACGGTGATGTCCTCGCCCTCGGCCGCGATTCCGGCGGTTCGGGCAGGGGTGTCGGCCGCGTCGTAGGGGGCGGCGAAGAAGTGCAGGCGCTCGGTGACCGAACCGGGGCTCATGTAGACGTCGAAGACGTGCTCGACGGCGCCGACGGTGTGTCCGGTCTCTTCGGCGGCTTCCCGGCGGATCGCCTCCTCCGGGCCGTCGCCGTCCAGGAGCCCGGCAGCGGTTTCGAGCAGCATCCCGTCGGGATGGCCGTTGACATAGGCGGGGAGGCGGAACTGACGGGTCAGCAGAACGGTGCGCCGCTCGGTGTTGTGGAGCAGGATGGTCGCCCCGTCACCGCGGTCGTAGGTCTCGCGCTGCTCGCGGCTCCAGTGACCGTCACTGTGCTGGTAGTCGAAGGTGGTCCTGCGCAGCACGTACCAGTCGCTGGAGAGCAACTCGACCTCGCGCACCCTCACGCGCGGGTTGCCGGTGAGGTCGCGGCCGTGCTGGTCCAGGCCGGTGCGGCCGCGCCGGTCGGGGGTGTCGATGCCGGCGGTCACCGGGCGGCCGGAACCGCGGCGAGACCGGCGTAGACGTCCTTGCCCTGCGCGAGGGCCAGGTCGACCATCCGGTCCGCGCCCTCGGAGGGGCCGCCGATCCGCAGGACCGCGTCGCAGCGGGAGAGCAGCCGCTCGGCGACCGGGTGGAAGATCTCCTGGAAGAGCGTGTCGCCGGGGCCGGTGCTGCCGGCCGTCTCCAGGAGCGGCAGGGCGAGGGCCTCGCCGGTGACGGGCAGGTGCCCGGCGCGGAACAGGACGAGAGCCGCTTCGTTCATCGCCCTTGCGTTGGCTTCGAGTCTGCGGGGGTCGTCGCCGGTGCCCGACCGGTAGGGGCCCGCGACGAGAATCATCTGCGCGCGTGGAACGCTGGTCATGACCGTTTCACTCCTTCGTCAGGGGCATCGGCATCGGCCTGCTCCTGGGCGTGGGCGGATTCAGACGAGGATGCTGTCGACGCCCGCGTCCCGCAGGGCGTCCAGGGTCTCCGGGCCGCTGGGATGTGTGGCGGCGTCCTCGGCCGCCTTGTCGGTGACGAAGCGGTGCACCGCGTCGAGCGGGGCGACCCGGCTGAACGCGCGTACCCCCAGCTTGGTCGCGTCCGCCACCGCGATCGTGCGGGTGGCCCGGGTGAGCCCGACCTGCTTGACGGCCGCGTCGTCCAGTGAGAACTCCGACCAGCCGTGCTCGGCGTGCACACCGCCGATGGACATCACGAAGCAGTCGAAGGCCAGGGACTCCAGGGTGCGCAGCGCCAGTGGGCCGACGAGGGAGCGTTCGGCGGGACGGGAGCGGCCGCCCACGACCAGCAGATCGATCCCGGGCCGGTCGGCCAGGCTCATCGCTGTCTGCAGGCTGAGCACGGCGACCGTCAACGGGGCGCGGGCGGCCAGGTGCTCGGCGACGTGCACGGTCGTTGTCCCCGCGTCGAGCAGCACACGTGATCCCGGCTCCACCAGCGCGGCCACGGCCGCACCCAGGCGGTCCTTGGTGGCTGACTGCCAGGGCTCCCGTGCGGAGAATCCCGCGTCCTCGTCACGCGGTCGGGTGGCGACGGCGCCACCGTGCACCCTGCGCACCAGGCCCTGCCGCTCCAGTGCGTCGAGGTCCCTGCGCACGGTCATCTCGGAGACGCCCAGGCGATGGGAGAGCTCCGACACGGAAACCCGGTCGGAGCCCTGCACCAATCGCAGGGTCAGGTCCAGACGATTGGCGACACCCATGCCTCAATTTCTATCACGGGTGAGTGAGAATGAACATCAGAGTGTGCGAATGCTGATGTCGAGGTCAGTTCATCCGCCGGCGGACCCGCTTCGCCTCGCGGTCGACGGCCCAGGCGTCGGCGACCGGCCCGAGGTGGCCGAGCTTGTCGGGGTTGATCACCCCGCGGACGGTCTGGATCCTGCCGTCGAGCACCTCCAGAACCATGGTGTTCAGGACCCTGCCGTCCCGGTCGCGGAAGACCGCGCCGGGCTGGCCGTTGACCTCGTGCGGTTCGCACGTCACGTCGATCCGGAACAGCCAGGGGAAGGCCGTGCCCAGCACCCGGGCCACGTTCTCCGCGCCCACGACGGCCCTGGCCAGCTGCGGGGCCTTGCCACCGCCGTCCCCGACCAGCTGCACATCGGCGGCCAGCAGATTCTGCAGCCCGCCCACATCGCCGTTCTTCAGCGCGTCGAAGAACCGCGTCGCCAACTCCCGCCGCTCCTGGGAGTCCGCCGCGAACCGCGGCCGCCCGGCCTCCATGTGCCGCCGCGCCCGTACGAGCAACTGCCGGCACGCCGCCTCTGAACGCCCCACCGCCGAGGCGACCTCGTCGAACCCGAAGGCGAACACCTCCCGCAGCAGGAAGACCGCCCGCTCCAGCGGGCTGAGCCGCTCCAGCAGCAAGAGCGCCGCCATCGACACCGAGTCGGCCAGTTCCACCGACCGCGCCGGATCCTGGTACGGATCGCTCAGCAGCGGCTCGGGGAACCACGGCCCGACGTACTCCTCCCGTCGGACCCGCGCGGAGCGCAGCACATCGATCGAGATCCGGGTCACCGCGGCCGACAGAAAGGCCTTGGTCGACGTGGGCCGGGTCGTCGAACCGTCGTAACGCAGCCATGTCTCCTGCACCGCGTCCTCGGCCTCGCTCACACTGCCCAGAATCCGGTACGCGATCGAGAACAGCAGCGGCCGCAGTTCCTCGAACTCCTCGACCTTGCTCACACCGACTCAACTCCCCGACTCGCCGACGCCGACAGCCCGAAACGTGAGAGGCCGGACCACGGGCGGGCCAGAGTAGTGCCCCGGCCCGGTGGCCGGTACCGCTCAGTGGAACTGCCCGGGTTCGTAGGAGCCGGCCGGCTGCTGGGCGATGACGTTCAGCCGGTTCGCCGTGTTCATGAAGGAGACCAGGACCACCAGGGAGGTGAGCTGCTCCTCGTCGTAGTGCTTGGCGGCGGTGGCCCACACCTCGTCGCTGACTCCGCCGGCCCCGTCCGCGATCCGGGTCCCCTGCTCCGCCAGCTCCAGCGCGGCCCGCTCGGCCTCGGTGAACACCGTGGCCTCCCGCCACGCCGCGACCAGATGCAACCTCACGGGGGTTTCGCCGGCGGCGGCCGCGTCCTTGGTGTGCATGTCGATGCAGACGGCGCAGCCGTTGATCTGACTCACACGCAGCGCCACCAATTCCTGCGTCGCTGCCGGCAGCGACGAGTCCTTGATCGCCTTCCCCGCCGACATGAGGTGCTTGAAGGCCTTGCCGGCGGTGGGGCTGGCGAAGTAGTTCAGTCGCGCGTCCATGGTGTGCTCCTCCGTGGTCGTCAGTGGCTACACCCCTGAGACGAGACAGCCCGACCCCCTGTGACACGGAGGAATGTGACCTGGATCTCCGTCTTCCCGCCGCCCTCGCAGGGAAGACCGGCACCCCCTCACCGTGCGACCGCCGACGGAGCCGCCCGTACCCGTCGCCGTCCGACGCCCGGCTCGGCCTCTACTGGACGTCGAGGCTGTCGTCGTCGCGCAGTCTCCGCCAGAGGCGGCTGCGGTGCAGTGCGTAGAGGGCGATGAGCAGGAACACCACCTGCAACCCCACGGCGAGCAGCCAGAAGATGCCCCTGCTCTCCAGCTCGTCGGTCAGGTAGGTGAAGTTCATGCCGAAGAAGCCGGTCAGAAAGGTCAGTGGCAGGAAGACCGTCGACACGATCGCCAGCCGGTTGATCACGTTGTTCTGTTCGCCGGACACGAGGGAGGAGTAGCTGGCGAAGGCGCGACGGGCGGCGTTCTGGAGGGACTCGATGTCCGTGAGCACCAGCCGCGCGGTGTGCTGGTAGTCGCGGGCGAGCTTCTGGCGCTCCTCGGGGAAGCCGGGGTTCATCATCCGGCGTGTGAAGATCTCGTCCGTCACCTGGAGGTAGGGCAGGAGCGCGTGGTGCAGGAGCGCCCCACGGCGTCGCAGCCGTGCCAGGCGGTAGACATGCTGGGGGACCCGGTGCCGGAACATCTCGTCCTCCAGGTCCTCCGCCTCCAGCAGCGCCCGCACCGCGGATCGGCGGAAGGTGTCCAGGGCCTCCGAGAGCAGCAGGAACAGCATGGCCACACTGTCGGGGGGCCTTTCGCGCGGCAGTCTGGCGGTGAGGCTCTCGACCGGTCCGGCCGGTCCGCGGTGCACCGTGACCAGATATCGCTCGGTCACAAAGGCATGGACGTGCGTGATCCGGGTCTCCTGGACCACGGGCACGACGAACGCGGCGCTGTCCCCGAGGAACTCGGCCCGTGCCGATTCGCCCGCCCTGCCGAGCCACGCCACGTCCTCGGCCTCCAGCCCGAGCAGATGGGCGAGCGGCTCCTCGGCAGGCGGTTCCTCCTCGGGCGGCTCTTTGCCGCGAGGTGGGCCCTCCCTGGGCAGTTCGATGTCCACGAGCAGGAAACGGGACGCCGCCAGATGCTCGCGTGCCTCCGCCACATGGGTGCGGGTGACCGTTCCATCCGGCATCGACACCATCGATACGATCATCGTCCCTCGCCATGGGTCACTGAGGCCGTCCTCGGGCGCCATGTACGCCTCGACATCCGGAGCCGAACCGTGTCCGGACCCATCTTCGCGGCGGAAGTGCTCCGAACCGGACATACGCGCCGACCGCGGGGATTTCGGAGCCGGGGCGCCGCGCGGAGAACCCGCGCACCGGCGGGTACGACCGGCGCGGCGGCTGCGTTCCGGGCCGTGGCCTCGGAGCACAGCCGCCCCGCACCGTCAGACGACGACGAGACGGTTGGGCGCCGAGCCCCGGCCGAGGTTGCGGAACAGTTTCTTGATGTCCTCCGGGGCGAGCTTGATGCAGCCCGCGGACTTGTAGTCGCCCACGCCGTCCCAGCGTCGGCTCTCGGTGCTGCCCTGGCCTCCGGTGCGGGTCATCTCGCTGTGGATGAAGAGTTCCGTGCGCGTGGTCCGGCCGTTCCTGCACGTCTTGTTGCTCAGCGGGATGGCGTACCCCTTGATGAAGTTGCCGTTGTAGCGGGTCTGGCGGGCGCCGACGGTGTACGTGCCGGCGGGCAGCCAGCCCTTGCCCGAGGCGCACTCGTCGCGCCCCTTCGCACTGTCGCGGCCGAGCCCGGAACCGGCGCGGAAGACGGCCTCCGTCCTCTTGTTGCGTACCACCATCAGACGTGAGTTCTGAGGGTCATCGGCGTTGCGTACGAACTTCAAGGTGGTGACGGCGGCGGCCGCAGCCGGGCGGCCGCCGGACGCGGGAGCGGCCTGACCGCCCGGGGCGGTGGCGGCGGCAAGGGTCACCACGGCCATGGCACTCAGGCCGATGACAGCGGCACGGGTACGCAGGGGAGAGGTCGCGGACATGGGTGATCACTCCTTCGAGGTCGGTCGGGCCGGCGTGCCCCGGGAGTCCGGGAGCGTGTTCCCGGACTCCATCGGTCCCGCGTCGAGCCGTGGGGACCGTGGGGTGCGGGGTGCCGTGGACCAACCATGAGCCCTCGAAACGGCCGTACGGAACGCCTGGCCGTCATGCGCCGATGGCCGGTCATGCATGCACCTATGCACCGCTCCGGCCTGCACTTATGCCTGCCATGGCAGGCAGGTGCGAGCGGCGTTACTTGCCCAGCTCCGCGGCCAGGGCGGCACGCCGGGCGAACATCTCCTCCTTGGACTCGGCCATCTCGCGCAGCGCCGCCTTCCGCTCCCGCTGGGCGAGCCGGTCCAGATAGAGGTGGCCGCGCAGGTGGTCCGTCTCATGCTGCAGGCACCGGGCGAAGTAGCCCCGGCCCTCGATCACCAGGGGCGCGCCGTCTCTGTCGCGGCCTCGTACGACGGCGTGGTCGAGCCGGGGCACCACACGGTACGGGCCGGGAACGGACAGGCACCCCTCGGATTCCTCGACCAGGCTGCGATCCTCGGCCGGCACCTCGTCCAGGACGGGGTTGGCGATGTGACCGACATGGCGGACCCCCCATTCATCCGTGATGTCCCATACGAACAGCTGCAGATCCACGTCGACCTGGTTGGCGGCGAGACCCGCGCCCTCCGCCACCTGGTTCGTGGCGAACATGTCGTCGATCAGCCGCGAGAGCTCCGGCGTGCCGAACCGGGTGACCTCCTGGCATCGACGGCGCAGAATCTCCTCCCCGACGACGGTGATACGGCGCACCGCGCCCCGTTCCACCTCCGGCGCGAGCCTCGGATAGGACTCGACAGGTTCGCCCTGCACGCGTACCCGGCGGTCGTGGGGGGTGTCACCGAACCGAACAGTCATGGATCATCAACGCCTTCCGTGCGTGCCCGAGCCGACCAGGGGCCGTACGCGGGATTCCGAATGCCGAACTCCGTCCGGTCGCGGTCGACTTGACCGAATGCTTTGCAAAGTAGCACCCTTTGCAAAGTGAGCGATGAAAACCGTCAATCAGCCCCCGTGGGACCGCCGCCGTCGCGACGTGCCCGGCAGCCCCTCCCGGACCATCCCGTACGCGTCGCCCTTCTGGACCTCCTCGCCGAGGTCGGCACCGTCACGTCCACGCAGGCCGCAGCCCGGCTCGGCCACAGCTCCGGCCTCTGCTCATTCCACCTGCGCCAGCTCGCCCGGCACGGCCTCATCGAGGAAGTGCCGCACAAGGGCGGGCGCGCGCGGCCGTGGCGGCTCCGCTGGGAGCCCTCCCGAGCCTCCGGCCAGGAAGCGCCGGAACAGTTCGACGCGCTCGCGCGCGGGCTGGAGGACGAGAGCTACCAGCACTGGCTGGCCCACCGGGACCAGGCGCCGGCCGAGTGGCAGCACGACGAGTCCTTCAGCGCCGTGGTCCACCTCACTCCGGCGGAGACGACCGAACTCGCCGCCGCCATCCGCCTCCTGCTGGCCGGCTACCGCGAACGGGACCAGCACCCCGCCGCCCGCCCGGCAGGCACTGTGGCCGTCGCCGCGGTCACCAGGCTGTTCCCCCTGCTGACCGAGCGGCCCTGAGCCGGTTCTGCATGTCCGATGCAGTGCGTCCCGGGGCGGGCGGAGCATCTCGGGTTCGAGTGGATTCCGCCTTGTCGGCAGTGAGCCGCCCGGTGATGGAGTGCCCGACCGGGCGGGACCTGGACGCCGCACTCCGCGAGGTGCGGTGATCGCGTCCGGCGCTCCCGTTCGAGGGGTGCGGCCGCCGAGCCGGCTCTAGCATGATCGTTATGGACATCACCATTCACACGAGCTTCCTCCCGCACGACGACCCGGAGGAGTCCCTGGTCTTCTACCGCGACGTCCTCGGCTTCGAGGTCCGCGGCGACGTGGGACAGGGCAAGATGCGCTGGATCACGGTCGGCCCCGCCGGCCAGCCCAGCACGTCCATCCTCCTGGCCCCGCCGGCCGCCGATCCCGGGGTGACCGAGGACGAGCGCCGGACCATCGCCGAGATGATGGCCAAGGGCACCTACGGCTGGATCCTGCTGGCCACCCGGGACCTCGACGGCACCTTCGACCAGGTGCGGGCCCGTGGCGCCGAGGTCGTCCAGGAGCCGACCGAGCAGCCGTACGGCATCCGCGACTGCGCCTTCCGCGACCCCGCGGGCAACCTCGTCCGCCTCCAGGAACTGCGCTGAGCCTCCGAAGCGGACGGCCGGGGCGGCAGGACCGATCAGGAATCGAGAAGCACCGGTCGGCGGGCCGCATCTAGCGTGACGGACATGGCATCCATCGAAACCATCACCCTGGAAGTGGCCGACCCCACGGCGGCCCACCGCTTCTGCACCACCGCCTTCGGGCTGGACACCCAGGTGCGCCTGCGGGCCTCGGAAGCGTCCACAGCCGGCTTCCGCGGATTCGCGCTCGCGCTCACCGTGTCCCAGCCGGCCACCGTCAACAACCTCATCGACGCCGCACTCGACGCGGGCGCCACGTCGCTGAAGCCCGCCGCGAAGTCCCTCTGGGGCTACGGCGGCGTCGTACAGGCCCCGGACGGGACCGTCTGGAAGGTCGCGACCTCGGCGAAGAAGGACACCGGCCCCGCCACCAGGCAGATCGACGACATCGTGCTCCTGCTGGGAGTCACGGACGTGGTCGCGAGCAAGCGGTTCTACGTCGAGCGGGGCCTGGCCGTGGCGAAGAGCTTCAGCCGTGTGTACGTCGAGTTCGCCGCCGGGGCGAGCCCCGTGAAGCTGGCGCTGTACAGGCACCGCGCCCTGGCCAAGGACGTCGGCGTCTCCCCGGACGGAACCGGATCGCACGGGCTCGTGATCGGCAGCGACGCCGGGCCCTTCACCGACCCGGACGGGTTCGCATGGGAGGCTGCCTCACTGGCGCACACGCCCTGACGCACCCCTGCTGACCGCCGTCGAGCCGAGGAACGGCCCCGCACGAGATGACCGGAGGTAAAAGGAAGCATGACAGGCGAGCCGCCGCGTGGACTCGATGAGAGGCTGCGGGACACCCGCGCGAAGCTGGAGAGCGAGATCGACATCTGGGTCGCGACCTCGGGCACCCCGGGCGGCGCCCACCTCATCCCGCTCTCGTACCTCTGGGACGGAACCGCGGTCCTCGTCGCGACGCCGCGTACCTCGGCCACCGGCCGCAACCTGCTGGCGGACGGCCGGGTACGACTCGGCCTCGGGCCGACGCGCGACGTCGTCGTCATCGACGGCACCGCCGAGCCGGTGGACCTCACCGACCTCGGTGCGGAGGCGGGCGACGCATTTGCTGCCAGGACCGGTTTCGACCCGCGCGGACTCGACGAGCCCTACCAGTACTTCCGGATCGTGCCCCGACGCGTTCACGCCTGGCGGGAGGCGAACGAGCTGCAGGGACGCACCCTCATGCGCGACGGCCACTGGCTCGGCTGACCACCGCCGCACCGGAGCAGGCCCCGCCCCGCAACCGGATGGTGCGTCGGCCCCGCAGACGTGGATCAGTCGCCGCTCTCCGTCGGCTGCGGTCTGTTGTCGACACAGCAGCGGACGAAGTCCTGGACGACGGGATCGGCGTCGTCGGCGCGGGCCCATACGACGCCGACCCGACTGGGACTGACACCGCTGACAGGACGGTAGATGATGCCGGGACGGGCGTAGAAGCGGGCGGCCGACGCGGGGGCCAGGGCCATGCCGTAGCCATTGGCGATCGCGCTCAGCCAGTCGTCCGGCTGATCGGTGACGGCGCCGATGCGGACCGGGTGGCCGTCGCGTTCGTCGGTGGCCAGCCAGTAGTCGCGCCACCGGCCCGTCTCGGGAGGGGCGGCCACGAACGGCTCGTCCCACAGATCCCGGAAGGCGATCACCTCGCGCGCGGCGAGAGGGTGCCCGGCGGGGAGGGCGACCCAGCGGGGCTCGGTGAACAGCACCACCGTCCGCAGCGCGTCCTGGCCGGGAAAGGGCAGCCGCAACAGGGCGACGTCGGCGTCCCCGTCGGCGAGCCCGGCGCTCGGCTGCGACCAGGCGGCCTGCCGCATGTCCACCCGCCAGCCCGGCCGACGCCGGGCGAACTCCGCGATGATGCGCGGAGTCGCCTCGTTGGCGGCACTGGCCATGAAGCCGACCCGCAGCACACGGGCCGCCCGGTCGGCCGCGCTCCTGGTCTCCCGCAGCACCTGGTCCCACTCGGCCAGCAGCGCGGGTACCCGCTCTCCCAGGGCCCGGCCCGGTTCGGTGAGTGCCATGCCGGTGCGGGACCGCGTGAACAGTCGCACCCCCAGCAATGCCTCCAACTGCTTGATCTGCTTGGTGAGTGCCGGCTGGGACACGAACAGCCGCTCCGCGGCACGGGTGAGGGACCCCTCCTCCGCCACGGCGACGAAGTAGCGCAGCAGCCGGGTGTCCACATCCATGCCGCCAGGTTATGGAAACAGGTATTGGAAGTCACTCAGGACTCGGGGGGAGGCTTGTCGCAGCGAGCAGACAGAGCTCCGAGGGAGTGGAGGGAGCGGCACATGTTCACCGCTTACGCGATCATCACCGTCATCACGATCCTGGCCAATGCCGGGATCGCCGCAGCCGACTTCTCACGGGCGGGGTTCGTCGTCGCCAACTCGACCGAGGTGGGCGTCCCGCAGACCTGGGTCCCGTGGCTCGCCGCACTCAAGGCCGCGGGAGCCGCCGGACTCCTGCTCGGGCTCATGGGATTCACTGCCGTCGGCGTCGCCGCCGCGACGGGACTCGTCCTGTTCTTCATCGGTGCGACAGCGGTACACATCCGTGCCCGCGTCCACCACAACATCGTGTTTCCCGGCGCCTATCTGGTCCTGGCCGCCGCGTCCCTCGTTCTCGTCCTCGCGGTCGGGCAATAGACACGGTGCGGATCGGGACCGGCCCCGTGAGCCCAACGGGCCCGGGCGGAGCCGACAGCCCCTACGGCTGCTCGGCGACCCGGCGCAGGTGGCGGCTCACATCGCCGACGAGCTTGATGTCGACGCGCCGCTCCACGAAGCGCCACTGCCCGTCTCGACGCTCGAAGCGGTCCCGGTACCGGCCGGCGGCGATGGGCTGCAGTGCCAGTTCGGGCAGCGCCTGCAACACGGTGACGTACGAACGTGACACCGCCGTGCCGGTCTGCTCGTCGACCTCGATGGCGATATTGGTCGTGACGTGCTGGGTCCGCGGAGTGCCGTCGGCGTAGACGATCAGCGTGTCCCGGAACATCCTCTCGATCGCAGCGCGGCCGCGCACCGGAACTCCGCTGCCGACGAAGGACGCGTCGGCGAGCAGAAGACCGAGCCCCGCGAAGTCCCCGTCGTCCACGAGCTCGGCGTAACGCATGATCAGGTTCTCGACGGTCCGGTGACTCGCCATCATGTCGGCGGAGCGGGACACGGATGCGGACACTTCTGTCTCCAACTGTCTCCAAGGGTCTTCGAGCAGCGGCGGCGGTCTCCGGCGCGCGGTGCCCCCGGTGGCGACAGATTACCCATCCCGCCGGTACCAACGGCCGTACGGGGGAATACTGTCCGCCGTCCGCGCAGGTGGGCGTGGCTTCGTCCGGGATCGACCATGATCATTCGGCGTATGGTCATGGCCCTCGGCGCCTTCGCCGCGACCACTCTGCTCGCCCTGTCCGTCCCCGTACCGGCTGCCCATGCCGCCGAGTGCGGGGTCCGCTCCGACGGCAGGCTCTACTGCGGCAACAAGGCGGGCGCGAAGGGGTACGCCGACCGCTCCCACCGTTCCGCGACCCGCGACCCGCGGCACGCTCAACGGCACCTTCAGCTGGTTCCAGTGCTGGGGACACGGCGACCCCCACCCGGGAGGACGACATCTGGTAGTGGACACAGCTCGACAACGGCACGTGGGGCAACGTTCCGGCAGCGGACATGAGCACGGGCCAGGACTCCGCGCCCGGTTGCACGAGTGCTGAGAGGGCGTCATGCGAGGCCTGCATCCGGTTCGCGTCGTCGGGGATGTCCGCCGGGCCGTCCCTGGACCCGGGTCGGGTTCGGAACACGGCGTCCCGCCACGCGCTCTCCTCGCACGCCTGCCCGATCAAGCCAACTTGTCGGCCGATCCCGCGACATGGACGCCCGGGGCGCGCGCCGGAACCCGGACCTGACGGTCTATCGTGAGCGGTATGTCCGCCCCTGAGCTGATCCGTATCGTGTCCCGCGACTCGCCCATGGCCCTCGCCCAGGTGGAGCGCGTCCGTGCCGAGCTGGCCGCACTCCACCCCACCACCGCCACCGAAGTCGTCCCGGTCAGGACGACGGGTGACAAATGGATGGGCGACCTCGCCCAGGTCGAGGGAAAGGGGGCGTTCACCAAGGAGGTCGACCAGGCACTGCTCGCCGGGGAAGCCGATCTCGCGGTGCACTGCGTCAAGGACATCCCCGCGGACAGGCCCCTGCCCGCCGGGACCACCTTCGCCGCCTTCCTCGAACGCGACGACATCCGCGACGCGCTCATCCACCCCGGCGGTCTGCGCCTCGACCAGCTCCCGCCCGGCTCCCGGATCGGCACCTCCTCCGTACGCCGCATCGCCCAACTGGCCGCTTCCCACCCGCATGTGGAATGCGTACCGATGCGCGGCAACGCCAACCGTCGCCTGGAGAAGCTCGCCGCGGGCGAGGCCGACGCCCTGCTCCTGGCCGTCGCCGGCCTCGTACGCATCGACCGCACCGACGTGATCACCGAGATCCTGCCGGTCGAGATGATGTGCCCGCCGATCGGAGCCGGCGTCCTGGCCCTGCAGTGCCGCGAAGGGGACACCGCACTGATCGACGCCGTCAGCCCCCTCGGTCACCCCGCCACGTATCGCGAGACCACCGCCGAGCGGATGTTCCTCCACGTCCTCCAGGGCCACTGCAACAGCCCCATCGCCGGATACGCCCAGGTCGAAGGCAACGGCGAACTGTCCCTGCGGGCCAAGGTCTTCACCCCCGACGGCAAGACCGTCCTCAACGCCCACGAATGGGCCGGCCCCCTCGACCCCGCCACCCTCGGTACCTCCGTCGCCGTCAGCCTGCTGCGCCAGGGTGCACGCGAGCTGATCGACGGCATCGCACACTGACACCGGCCCCCGTCATCCGAAGCGAGTCCGGCGCCGACGGCCTCGGGGGACCCGGGCCGGCGCCGGGTCGCTCGGCCTCGTCGCCGCCCCGGAAGTCGCTTCCTCGGTATCACGGCCGCCAGCGCGCTTCCGCCGTACCCGGGTCGTCGCATCCATCACCGGGTGCGGTACGAAGTCCGGTGTGAACGATCAGACTCAGCCCGCCACTGTTCGCGTGTTCATCGCGCTCGCCCCGCCCGATCACGCGAAGGATGAGCTGGCCCGGGAGTTGCGCCCCGCCCATGACACGCACCCTCGCATGCGGTGGAACCGCATCGAGGACTGGCACATCACCCTGGCGTTCCTCGGGGAGCTGCCGGTCGGGACAGTTCCGCTCCTGCGCCCGCCCCTCGCCGACCTCGCGGCGGACCACCGGCCACTGTCTCTGGCACTGCGTGGCAGCGGGAACTTCGACGACCGGGTGCTGTGGAGCGGAATCGACGGAGACCTCGATGAGCTGCGCATGCTCGCCGCCGATGTGCGTACCGCGGTCAGGAGCCGCGGTGTCGCCTTCGAGGAGCGGCCCCTGCGGCCCCATCTGACGTTGGCCCGTGCCCGCCGGGGGGACCGGTCCTCGGTGGAAGAAATCGCGGAGAGGCTCGCCGGCTTCACCGGGCGGCCATGGACCACCGAACGTCTGCACCTGGTGGGCAGCAACGTCGGCCGCAGCCGGGGACCGATCCATTACCGCGACATCGAGGCCTGGGCCCTCGGCGACGGGAGCCCCACCGGAACTTGAGCGGACTTCCGAGGCGGTCGCCACGCCCCCGGACGAGTCACCTGTCCGGCGTCGTCGCGTCCGTGGGGGCGTGCTCCCAGCGGTCGGCCAGCAGGGCGGGGGAGGGGGCGGCCCCGGGCAGTCGGGGGTGGTCGCAGCGCAGTCCGTCGAGAGCGATGGCGATCGTGCGCTTCCGGGCGTTGCGCGCCGCGTCGATCAGATCGGTGCGGCCCTGCCGGTCGAGTTGCTCGATCAAGGGGGACTTGCCGAGTTGTTCGATCAGTAGCGAGACGTCTGTGGCCGTGGCGTCCGGCCTGAGTACTCCGGCGGCGTGCGCGCGGGCCACCAGGTCTCGCATCAGCTCATCCGACCTGCTGAACTTGGCCGCCATCTCGTCGGTGACGGCGATCGTGCCGGCCAGCGGCCCGAGGGAGCCGCCGCTGAACTCGACGCAGGCGCTGATGTAGTGCGTGAGGCCTTCCCACGGGTCGTCGTGCCGCAGGCCGTGTTCGGCGGCCTGGATCCACTGGTCGAGCGAGAGCGCGCACAGGCGCTGGAAGAGTTCGTCCTTGGACCGGTAGCGGCGGTAGAGGCTGGCGATGCCGACTCCGGCGTGTGCGGCGATCGCGGCCACCGATGCGTGCGCCCCGTCCACGGCCAGGACTTTCTTCGCGGCCTCCAGGAGGGCCTGGTCGTTGCGTTCTGCTTCGGCGTGTCGGGGAGCTCTGCGGGCCATGGACGCACTGTATCCCTTTGCGAAGCGATTCACTCCGTTATAGATTCCTTCAAACGAAGCGAATTTATCCGTTTGGGGAGACGCAGACGCGCTCGGGCGGCGGACCGTTCGGCAGGCCCGCCCTGCCCCGCGTACCCGGGCAACGGCGTGGGCGTCCGCATCGTCGCCGTCGGGGAGGGCGCGGATCCGGCCCTGATCGGCACGACCCCGTGGTCACCACCACCGGCGGCACGGGCGGCTATGCCGAACTGGCACTGGCCCGGGCCCAGGACGTGGTTCCGGTTCCCGAGGGCCTCGGACTCAAGGACGCGGTCGCGCTGCTGGCCGATGGGCGTACGGCGTTGCTGTTGCACCGGCAGGCGGAGGTGAAGCCGGCGGAGCACGTTCTGGTGGAAGCTGCGGGAGGGGGTGTCGGCAGCCTGCTGGTGCAACTCGCCGCCTCGACGGGCGCCCACGTGACCGGCGCCGCCCGAGGAGTCGACGAGGCCGCACGGGTCACCTCGCTCGGCGCGGCCGCCTATGTCGACTACTCCCGGCCCGACTGGCTGGATCGGGTGGCGGAGGCGACCGGCGGTGCCGGACTCGATCTCGTCTTCGACGGAGTCGGCGGCCGGATCGGCACCGAGGCGATCGGGGCGCTGGGTGACGGCGGGCGCGTGAGCATCTACGGGATGGCCGGTGGCGCCGACGCCGAGCTCGACGCGCCCGGAGTCCGTCCTCGTCGACGCCGAGCTCTACGAGGACGGACTCCGGGCGCGTTCCATCGATGTCATCGGCCTCACCGCCGCACCGGGCCCCGCCCAGGCCCGCGCTCTCGTCGTCGATGCGCTGAACCTCGCGGCCGACGGGAAGCTGCGGCCGGTGATCGGCCAGACGTTCCCGCTGGAGGAGGCAGCCGCCGCGCACCGGGCCATCGGGTCCCGGACCACCACCGGCAAGACCCTGCTCGTCCCCGACGGTCGTGTCCATGACTGAGATCGGAGCCGGCACGGCCCAAGAAACACCCGCCGGAGCCGGAATCCGGGAGTGGGCCGCCCTGGCGGTCCTGGGCGGGCCCGCCGTGCTGGTGATGAGGAACATGTCGGTGCTCCATCTGGCACTGCCGAGCCTGAGCGCCGCTCCGCGGCCCGACGGCTCCCCGCTGCTGTGGATCACCGACATCTACGGCCTCATGGTCGCCGGGGCCCTGGTCACGACGGGCATGCTCGGCGACCGCTTCGGACACCGCCGCATCCTGCTGGTCGGCGCCGTCGCGTTCACCTGCGCCTCCGTCCTCGCCGCGTACGCGCCCGACGCCGGCCTGCTCATTGCGGCACGGGCGGTCCAGGGCGCCGCCGCCGCGCTGGCGCCGTCCTCCCTGGCGCTGATCCGCGCCCTGTTCACCGACGTCCGGCAGCGCACGCCGGCCATCACGATCCGGATGATGGCCCCGGCGCCGTCGGCGCGACCGTGAAGGCAGTCCAGTACCTGATCACCCGGCGCGGCACCGCGCTGGTCGCAGACGGTACGTACGGCTCGGTATCGGTATCCGCGGTCAAGAAGTTCCAGTCCGCCCGAGGCCTGGTGGCGGACGGTCAGGTCGGCCCGAAGACCTGGCCGAGTCCGGTCCACTCGCTCCGGCGGGGCAGCTCCGGAGCGCATGTCCGCAGTCTTCAGGTGGCGCTGAACAAGCACAGCGCGGGACTCGCCGTCGACGGCGACTTCGGCTCGGTGACCAACGCCGCCGTCCGCGCCCACCAGGGCGTCGATCGCCCCGTCATCGACGGCCAGGCGGGACCGAAGACCTGGGAGGCCCTCGTCGGGTGACGGCCCGGCAGGTCCGTACGCACCGGCAGTCGCTCGTCAGAAGCCCTGCGGGACTCCGTGCACCCGTTCGTCCGGTCCGCCGGCTACGGGCCCGCCACGCGGAAGCGGGCCAGGAGGGCTTGGGCCGACGGGGCGTCGGCGTCGAAGAACTGCGTGGCCAGCTCGGGTGGCACTGCGGTTCCGTGCATGCGGACCTCGTGGCATGTGAAGCAGAACGCCGCCTCGAACAGCGCCGGGCCGAGGGAGTCCTCGTAGGCCCGGACACTCCATCCCGGTGAGAATCCGCAGCGGTGCTGTTCGCTGCCGGGCAGGCTGTCGATCAAGGTCAGGACGTCGGCGATCTCACTCCCGGTCCAGTGGGCGACCGTCCGGCCCGGGTAGGGGACTCCCCGCTCGGTCGGGAGGGCGGAGATCCTCATGACCTCGATCAGGGCGGTGCTGGCAACGGCTTCGGCGGGGAGTCGCATGAGCGCAGTCTGCCCGCCGGGCCGCGGCCCGAGCCCCCCGGGGGGGCTCGCTCGGCCACTTCACGCACGTATCGTCGCCGTCGCCTGTCGGGCCGACAGCGGTGCATGGGTGGCACCGCGACTCAGCCGATGTCGATGCCGATGCCGATGCCGGAGCGGTCGCCCGGTCGGTCGAGCCGCCGGAGCGTCAGTTGCTGGACAGGGTGCGGCTCAGGAGGGGGAGCAGGCGGTCCCAGTGGCGCTGCATCCCGGAGGGGCTGAAGGCGTCGGTGTCGGACATGGCGAAGCCGTGGACGGTGCCGGGGTAGATCTCGGAGGTGTAGTCGACACCCGCGGCGTCCAGGGCCTGGTTGAGCTCGCCGAGGGTCTCGGGCGTCAGGTCGGATTCGGCGTGGCCGAGGTGGACCTGGGCGGTGAGTTCGGAGAAGAGGCCGGGCCCGTCGGCGCCCACGGGGGCGTGGAATGCGGCGACGGCGGCCACCTGGCCGGGGTGGGCCGCGGCGGTGCGCATCGCCAGGAGGCCGCCGATGCAGTAGCCGGTCACCGCGACCGGTCCGGCACTGACCTCGGGCTGGGCGGTGAGGAAGTCGAGGTAGGCGTCGGCGTCGCGCAGGGTTCGTTCGGCCGTGTGCTCCTTGATCAAGGGCATCAACCGGCCGATGAGCGCGGGCCGGACCTCTTCTCCGATGTGCTCGGGAAGTTCGACCACCGGTGTCGGGCCGTGCCGGTAGAAGAAGTTGGGGGCGAGTACGTAGTAGCCGTGCCCGGCCAGTTCGCGGGCCAGCTCCCGCAGTACGGGCCGGATGCCGAAGGCGTCCGGGTACAGCAGCACCCCGGGGTGCTGCCCGCCGCCGTCGGGGAAGGCTGCGAAAGCGTCGGCCCGGCCGTCCGCGGTGGGAATCTGCACTGTCTTGGTGGGCAAGATCTTCCGTCCTTGGAGTTCGCTCAAGCAATGTTAGTTTCACTAACGTTTTCGGCGTGAAGGACCGTACATCGTTAGTCGCACTAACGCAATCGGTAGAATGGGTGCCATGATCAGGGCCGAAGCCGCGGACATACCCGACGACAGCGCGCTCAGGACGCCCGACCGGCTGGGCCGACGGGCGAGCCGGCTGCTGTCGCAGCTGACCGTGCGGTCGGACCGGCTGATCACCGAGGGGCTGGCCCGGACCGACGCCCGCAAGTGGCACTACGCCGTGCTCGCCTCGCTGGAGGAGTACGGGCCGGGCAGCCAGGCGGAGCTGAGCAGGCGCTCCGGCATCTACCGCAGCGACATGGTCGGCGTGCTCAACGAACTGGCCGGGCGTCAACTCGTCGAGCGGGCACCGGACCCCGACGACCGGCGCCGCAACATCATCACGATCTCCGCCCGGGGCCGCCGCCACCTGCACCTCCTCGACACGGTCCTGGACGGGCTCGAAGACGAACTGCTCGCGCCGCTGAGCCCGTCCGAACGCGACCGGTTCGTGCTGCTGCTCGCCCGCCTGCTGGACCACCACACCCGTACCTCCTGACAATTCGGCCGACCGGCGCCGCGCGTCATACCCAGGTCCGACGCCGGAAGCCAGGCTCTGGTCCGATGCCCGGAGGAGGCGGCCGGGACAGGGTCGGGGGTATGACCATCCAGCCGCGCACCACCGCCCCCGGACCCTCGCCCGCAGCAGCCGTGTCCGATGCCGTGTCCGCCCCGCTCACCGCACGGCCCTCCGCCTCCCGCGGGCTCGGGCGCATCCTGCCGGTGGAGCGCATGGAGGCGTTCCCCGGCCGTTGGGTGGGTTGCGTCGCCATGATGCTGGGCCCGCCGTCATGCCATGAATCGCACGGCCGGGCGGCACCTCCACGCCATCGACCTCGCGGCGGCCCTCGTCCTGACCATGGTCTACGTCGGCTTCGCGGGCATGACCGCGGCCGACGGACAGCCGGCCTACGCCGGCCCGGCCTGGCTCGCCTGGTTGATCGCCGCCGCCGTCGGCCTGCCCGTCGCGGTACGCCGCCGCCGGCCGCTGCCCGTGCTGGGCGTCGTACTCGCGGCCCTCACCGCCGCCTCGGTCCTCGACCTGACCCGGGAGCCGTACGCCGCGGCGGGGCTGGCCGCCTACCTGGTGGGCCTGGCCGAGCCCGCTCGCCGTTCGGTCACGGCGCTCGTCCTCGCCCTGCCGGTGGCGGCCGGCGGGGTGTACCTGGGCGAGGCGTCCATCACCCCGGCCGGGGACGGGCAGGACGCCGCGGGCGTGGCCGCCCTGGTCCTGAGTACGTCTACGCCGCTCTCCGCGCGGGTGCGGCGGGCTTCCTCCTCAAGGACACGCCGCCGTCGGAGGTGCTGAGCGCCATCGCGGTCGTCGCCGACGGCGACTGCCTTCTCGCGCCCTCGGTCACCCGCCGTCTGGTCGCCGAGTTCACCCGCCGGCCCGAGCCGGGCCGCCCACCCGCCCGCATTCTTGAGGGCGTCACCGACCGCGAGTTGGAGGTCCTCGGCCTGATCGCCCGCGGCCTGTCCAACACGGAACTGGCGGAGCACCTGCACCTGAGCCTCGCCACGGTCAAGACACACATCGGAAGGCTGCTGGCCAAGCTCCGGGCACGCGACCGCGCGCAACTGGTGATCGTCGCGTACGAGACGGGCCTGGCAGGCGCGCACCGGCCATGAGCTGAGCCGTGTGGCCGCTCTACTGCAGGCCGTTCGTACCCCTGGGGGGTTTGCCTGCGGCGGGGAGCGGTTGATGACCTTCGTCCCAGTGGTTGGACCATCCGCAGAGCCCGCACGCGTACCGGCCGTTGAGGCCGTGGATCTCGGCGTCGCAGCCGCGGCATCTGGTGGTGGTGATCTCCGGGGTCATGACGGGGCCGGGCGCGGTGGACGACCAGCCGCACTGGTTGCTGCAGGTCCAGGACCCGTCGGGGCCCTGGGTGGCCGCTGCGCCACAGTTTCCGCACGTCATCGGAGACCTCCCCGGGGTGGCCCCGCCGACGGAGCGCGGTGGGGCCGGGGCCAGTCTGGCAGGGGTTCGGGGGTGCTGGGGAGGGGTTCGGGGCGCGCGTGACCTGTTCCGGGGTGATTCGGCGCGTGTTTCGCGTCCGCTTTTCGAACAGGTGCGGCATCGATGCGTGTCCAAGTACGACTGCCGAGAGTGCCGGGCCCGGTGGCGTCGCGGCCCCGGGCCGGGCCCGTCGAGTCGATACGGCGGCGGGTGGGCTACTCGCCCTTGTCCTCGGCGAGGGTGTGTGCGACGAGGGCGTTGGCGTGGCCGTGGCCGAGGCCGTGCTCGGTCTTGAGCCAGGAGACGAGTTCCATGTGCTTGGTCAGGGGAGAGGACCGGATGAGGTCCTTCCACTCGCTGATCGGGCGGCCGTACTTCTTCTCGATCGAAGGGAAGTAGCCGGCAGGGCCCTTGACCGGTTCAGTCATGATGCTGTGTCCCATCCGTCCATGCTTGGTGATCTTGGATTGTTGCTCTGTTCCCGTCCGAGAGGGAAGCCGCAGGTGAGTGTTCACCGCTGCGCTGTCGGCTCGGCGGTGAGGAGTCGGGCCGACACCGCGGTGAGCCAGAGGAGGCCGAGTCCCGCCCCGGCCGTGAAGGCCAGGGCGCCGGCGGAGGAGCCCACGAAGCCGGCGAGGACTCCCACCGGTACGAGGCGGCAGGCGATGGCCCAGCCGCGCCGGCGCCGGGAGGCGAAGAGCCGGGCCAGCACGATGAACGCCGCGCACAGCGCGAGATAGCCCACTCCCGCGCTGAGCATGTGGGCGGCGCCGTGCGCGCTCATCGAAGTGGCCGGTCCCTCCGGCGCGCCCGCCGGAAACCCGGCGCCGGGGTCGGCGGTGAACACCCCGGCGAGGAGGAACGAGGCGCCGAACACCGCGACCAGCCGCGGGGCCCAGACCCCGCCGGGGGCATCGCGCAGGGCCCGGCGTATCCCGATCGCGCCGACGACGGCCAGCACCCCGGTGAGCAGGAAGCCCGTCACCTGGATCCAGCCCAGGTCGCCGAGGCTGAGCTGGCTGATGGCGTTGCGGGTGAAGTCGAAGCCCTCGCGGGTCAGACCCTGGATCAGCCCCGCGCCCAGGAACAGCGGGCCCGCCGCGACGCCGGCGGCCAGCAGGGCTCGCGTCGTCCGTCCCGTGGAGTCCGGGGGGCCGGCCGTGATCGGGGCGCCGATCGTCTGGGTCATGGGAGTCCTCCTCGATCGCGGGCACCGCGCAGAACTGGACGGTGTGGTACTGCCAGGAACTGGACGGTACAGTACTCACATAGGAACTGGACTGTCCAGTACTGTCAGTGCAAGGGGACGGCATGGAAGCGAACGAGCAGGGCAGGTCGGCGCGGAAGCGCCAGGCGATCATGGAGGCCGCCACCATGGCGTTCATGGAGAAGGGCTACTCCGGCACGAGCATGGACGACATCGCGAAGCTGGCGGCGGTGTCCAAGCAGACCGTCTACAAGCACTTCGCCGACAAGGAGAAGCTGTTCGCCGAGATCGTCCTGGCCACCACCGACCGTGTGGACGGCGTGATCGACCTGGTGGCCGACATCCCGTCCGACGCCGACGCGCTGGACGAGAATCTGACCCGCCTCGCCCGGGAGTTCCTCACCACTCTCACACAGCCCCAGGTGCTTCAGCTCCGGCGCCTGGTCATCGCCAACGCGGACGCCTTCCCCGAGCTCGGCGCGGCCTGGTACGAGCAGGGCTTCGAGCGGGTCCTGGCCACCCTGGCGGCCACCTTCCAGCGTCTTGCCGAGGACGGACTGCTCCGGATCGACGAACCGCTGCTGGCCGCCAACCACTTCTCCGGCCTGCTGATGTGGATCCCGGTGAACAAGGCGATGTTCCACGGCGGTCCCCGGCACACCCAGGCCGAACTCGACCACTACGTCACCGCCGGCGTCCGCGCCTTTCTCGCCGCCTACCGCTGACCGTCGGCACCCGGACCTCCGGACCGCGTGGAGGCACCGAGCCTCCCCGGAACAGCGCAGAAGGCCGAGCCGGGCATCGGGCTCAGCTTCTTCTCAGCCGGTGTCGCCCAGTCTTGAGGTGACCGAGCACCTTTCGTATCGGATGAGGGGGAGTTCATGGTCTCCCGCACTGTCGTGCTGCCCGGCATGCCGATCGGTGACCGCACCGAACCGAGGCGAACGGGCAGCGCGGACAGGCTGAACCATTTCTTCGAGAGCGCCTGCGACCGCACGCCGTCGGCCATCGCGCTCGAATGCGGCGAACACCGGCTCACCTACGCCGAACTCGACACCCGGGCCAATCGAGTCGCCCACCACCTGCGCCGGATCGGAATCGGACCGGGCAGGCTCGCGGCCCTGCTGCTGCCGCAGTCCGTGGAGACGTACGTGTGTCTGCTGGGTGTCTGCAAGGCGGGGGCGGCGTTCGTCCCGGTCGACCCGGCGGCACCGCCCGACCGGGCCGATTTCATCCTGCGTGACGTGGGTGCCGACGTGGTGCTGACCACGTCCGCTCTCGCCTCCGGCGCCGTCTGGGCCGGGCCGCGCAAGGCGTGCCCGGTGGTCGAGGCCGACACGTGCGCCGGGGAGTTCGACCGGCTGCCGCCCTGGCGCCCGCCCACGGAAGGCCGGGACGTGGGGGACCGGGACGGGGACGATCCATTGGCGTACGTCATGTATACGTCCGGGTCCAGCGGCAGGCCCAAGGGCGTGGAGATCGCCCGGTCGAGCATCTGCAACTTCCTGCGCGTCGTCTCCCCGGTCTACGGCGTCCGGCCGCAGGACCGGGTGTACCAGGGCATGGCGATCTCGTTCGACTTCTCCATCGAGGAGATCTGGCCGACCTGGGCGGCCGGCGCGACGCTCGTCGCCGGACCGGCCGGCCCGGGACGGCTCGGTGCCGAGCTCGCCGATTTCCTCCAGGAACACGCGGTGACCGTCCTGTACTGCGTACCGACGCTGCTGGCGACGATCCCGCGCGACCTCCCGCGGATCCGCAGCGTCGTCGTGGGAGGTGAGGCCTGTCCCGCCGCGCTCGTCGAACGCTGGAGCAGGCCGGGACGGCGCATGCTCAACACCTACGGACCGACCGAAACCACCGTGACGGCCACCTGGCAGGAACTCCTCCCGGGCCGCCCGGTCACCATAGGCCGCCCCCTGCCGACGTACACGGCCTTCCTCCTCGACGAGCGGCTGCGCCCCGTGCCGCAGGGCACCGTAGGCGAGATCTGCCTGGGCGGCCCCGGCCTCGCCCGCGGCTACGTGGGAAGGCCGGACCTGACCGCCGACCGCTTTGTCGAGCACCCTCTGGCGTCCGGCAACGGCTGCCTCTACCGCACCGGCGACCTCGGCAGAATAACCGACGACGGGGAGATCGAGTACCACGGCCGGGCGGACGCGGAGGTGAAGATCCGCGGATACCGCGTGTCGCTGGAGGAGATCGACAGCGTGTTGCTGGAGGACCCCGGCGTCGCCCAGGCAGGCACCGCCCTCGTGACCGCGCGCGACGGCGACAGCTCTCTCGCCGCGTACGTCGTGCGCTCCGAGGAGGGCGAAGGCCCCGGGGGAGACGACGTTCTCACCGCCCGGCTGCACGAGCGGCTGCGCCGGTCGCTGCCCGCCTACATGGTTCCGTCGACCCTGGACTTCCTCGGCCGGCTGCCGGTCATGCCCAGTGGCAAGGCCGACCGCACGCGGCTGCCCCCACCGGCCGGCCGCCGGTTCGCCGCCGTCGGTCGGGTGGTTCCGGTCCGCGGGGACCTGGAGACGGGAGTGCGCGACGCATGGGCGCAGGCGCTCGGCATCGCCCCCGGTGAGCTGTCGGCGGAGGCCGACTTCTTCACGGACCTCGGCGGTCACTCCCTGCTCGCCGCCCGTGCCGTGTCGTTGCTGCGCGACCGGGAGGGCGCAGCCGGCGCCACCCTGCGGGACCTGTACGAGAACCCCACCGTGCGGGCGCTCGCGGCACGTCTGGGCTCCTCGGCCGGCCGGGCCGGCCCGGCGGCGAGGCCCCGCCCCGCCCCGCTCCGGCACGGCCGCGGGCGGATCGCACGCGCGGGGATCGCCCAGACGGCAGCGCTGTACGGGCTGCTCCTGCTGCTCACCGGGCCGGTGGCGCTCTCCTACGTGGCACGCCACGGCCAGGTGTCGGGCTGGGGAGCGGTGTGGCTCACCGTCACCGAGATGGCCGGCTACCTCGTCGTACGCTGGCTCGTCCCGGTCGCTCTCGCCCGACCGCTGGCGGCGGGCATCGGGCCCGGCCGGTACCCGCTGTGGGGGACGACCTATCTGCGGCTGTGGGTGCTGGACGTGCTCGTGTTCGGCATCGGTCCCCTCCGGGTGCTCAGCGGGTCCCCGATGATGGGCCCCTATCTGCGGCTCATGGGCGCCCGCGTCGGGCCCGACGCCACCATCGCCACCAGCCTGATCGGCCTGCCCGCCCTGCTGCGCATCGACCGCGACGCCGCGATCGGGTACGGGGCCGTGCTGCGTCCCTGGCAGGTCACCGACGGGTGGGTCACGGTCGCCCCGATCACCATCGGCGCGGGGGCCTTCGTAGGCGCCAACGCGGTCTGTGAACCCGGCGCGTGCCTGGGGCCCGGTTCCGCGCTCGGCGAGCAGTCCGTGGCGGGCCCGGACGAGGCGGTACCCGCCGGGGAGCGCCGTGCCGGATCGCCCGCACGCCCTGTCGCAGCACTCTCGCCGGCCGTCGAGGCGATGCTGCGGACCCGGGGCGGGACGGACCGCTGGCGGCCGCGCCAGCTGGCCGCCGTCCTGCTCGGCCTGGTTCTGCTGGAGACCGCCGTGATCGCCATGGCCCTGCCGAGCGTCGTCCTGCTCTGGTGGGCCTGGCTGCGCGGCGGCACGGTCGCCGGACTGGCCGCCGCCGCGCTGTCCGGCCCGGTCTTCGTGGCCACGGTGTGCCTGATCGTCGCCGTCGGCAAGCGAGCGGTTCTGCGCAGGACACCCCCGGGAACCCACCCGGTGCGTTCCGCGCTCGGCGTACGCAAGTGGATCGCGGACAAGCTGCTGGAGTACAGCCTGCTGTTCACCAACTCGCTCTACGCCACGCTCTACACGGTTCCGTGGCTGCGGCTGCTCGGTGCCCGCATCGGCCGGAACGCCGAGGTGTCCACCGTGTCGCACGTCGATCCCGACCTGCTCACCCTCGGCGACGGCAGCTTCGTCGCCGACCTGGCGGGCATCGGTACCGCCGCCTTCGCGGCCGACCGTGTGACCTTCGGGCCGACCGCCGTCGGTGAACGCTCCTTCGTCGGCAACGCGGCGCTCGTTCCCGCCGGAACACGGCTCGGTCCGGGCTGCCTGATCGGTGTGGGCACGGTCCCGCCCACGGACCGTGTGCCTGCCGACAGCACCTGGCTGGGCTCGCCCGCGCTGCGGCTCCCCGTACGCCAGGACAGCGGTACGTACCCCGAGGAGCTGACGTTCTCGCCCTCCCGCAAGGCCGTGCTCGGCCGCCTGGCCATCGAGTTCCTCCGGATCACCATGCCCGCCTCGCTCCTGGCCGTCAGCGGCTGTCTGTACCTGCTGGCCCTGTCCGGCATCGCCCGCCGGAGCGGGACGCTCGGGACGCTGCTGGTGTCCCCGCTGCTCGCCATGGGCGCCGCGCTGGCCGTCATCGCGTACTGCGTCGTGGCCAAGTGGGCGGTCGTCGGAAGGTACCGGCCACGCGTCGAGCCCCTGTGGAGCCTGTTCGTACGCCGTACGGAGTTCGTCACCGGCCTGTTCGAGGCGGTCGTGGTCCCGCTCGGCGCGTCTCTCCTGATCGGGACACCGGTCCTGCCGCCGTTGCTGCGCCGGTTCGGTGCCCGGATCGGACGGCGCACCTGGATCGGCACCACGTACCTCACCGAATTCGACCTGGTGGAGGTGGGCGATGACGCCGAGATCGGCATGCACGTCTCGTTGCAGAGCCACCTGTTCGAGGACCGGGTGATGAAGATGTCGAAGGTGACCGTCGGCGCCGGGGCGAGCATCGGACCACGCACGGTCGTGCTCTACGACACGGTGGTGGGCGCCGATGTCCGGCTCGGGGCGCTGTCGCTGGTCATGAAGGGGGAGCGGCTGACAGCGGGGACGAGCTGGCAGGGGCTCCCGGCCGAAGGTGCCACCGTGGCACCCGCCCGCGACGCGTCCGACGGTCCGGACCGTCCCGCGCGCTGTCCCGCCCCGTCCGTGCGCTGAGGGAGGACGCCATGAAGCCGGCGAGGGAGAGTGCCGGGAAACCGCTGGGGGAGGCTTCCCCGACACCCGCCGACGCGACCACCGGTCACCGCCGCCTGGCCCTCGTCTACCGGGGACCGGCCTCACAGCCCGGCTGCCCCGAGGCGGTCGCGGAGCTCCTTGCTTCGACCCCATGGGATCTGGACGTCCGGTTCATCGGGCCCGACGAGGTGCTTCCGTTGACGGCCCGGACCCTGGCCCGCGCCGCGCTGTACGCCCAGCCCGGCGGCGGCACGCTCTCGTCCGCCTACCGGATACTGCGGTGGCAGCGCCGGGCGGTACGCGACTTCGTGCACCTCGGCGGGCGCTATCTGGGCTTCTGCCTCGGCGGCTACCTCGCCGGAGCCACCCCGGGCTTCGGCCTCCTGCCCGGCGACACCGACCAGTACATCTCCTCCCCGGGCGCCACGGTCCACGACGAGCGCGACACGGTGATCCAGGTGACATGGCGGGGCCGCCCGCGCACCGTGTTCTTCCAGGACGGCCCCCTCTTCGTCCTCGCCGAGGGGGCCGACGCGAGGATCCTCGCCACCTACGACAGCGGAGCCGCCGCCGCGCTCGTGACCCGGTACGGCGATGGCCGCGTGGCGGTCACCGGACCACACCCCGAAGCGACCGCGGACTGGTACGCGGACCACGGCCTGCCGATTCAGCAGACCCTGGACCTGGCCCAGGAACTGGTGGAAGCCGTGATGCAGGAGTGACGACGAAGGTGGAAGCCGTGATGCAGGAGTGACGACGAAGGGGGAAGATACAGGAGTGACGGCATGACGCGGAGCGCAGAGCAGCGTGCGTGGCCGGCCCGGGATACGGACCGGTCACGCACGCTTCTCGATACCTTCAGTTGTTCCGGTTGGTCACGCTGCCACTCAGCCGCCGTTCAGCGGAGTGGGTGATCGGCGACGCGCGATGTACGGGCCAGGCGAGCCCGTTCCTCGATCTCGTCCTCACGGCCGGTCTCACGCCGTCCGGGTTCACGCCGTCCGGTCTCACGCCGTCCGTCGGACCGCCGGTCGTCCCGCCGCTCGCCCTCGTCCCTGCCCCTGCGTCCGTCTCTGAGGTCGCTCATCGTTCCTCTCCTCGTCCGAGTGGGCCATCTCCGATTGACACCCCCAGCCTGTGGCCGGGGCACTGAGAAGAGACTGAGAGCCGGCTCGCGCCTCAGCGTCCTTTCAGGAAACAGCGATTCCGGCCCGGAGCTATGGTGGACGGAGAGGTCGCCATGCGGATGCTGATCACCGAGGACGAGCCCGCGCTCGCCGATGCGATCGCCGACGGACTGGCCACGGAGGGCTTCGTCGCCGACATCGCGCACGATGGAGCGGACGGACTGTGGCGGGCCCTGCACGAGCCCTACGACGTCATCGTGCTGGACATCATGCTGCCCGAACTGTCCGGGTACGAAGTCCTGAAACGGCTGAGGGCGGCCAGGATCTGGACACCGGTGCTGATGCTCACGGCGAAGGACGGCGAGTACGACGAGGCGGACGCCCTCGATCTCGGTGCCGACGACTACCTGAGCAAGCCGTTCTCCTACGTGGTCCTCGTCGCCCGCCTGAGAGCCCTGCTGCGGCGCGGCGCACCCGCCCGGCCCGCCGTACTCACCGCCGACGACCTCACCGTGGACCCCGCCCACCACCGCTGCCGGCGCGGGGAGCACGACATCAACCTGACAGCAAGGGAATTCGCCCTCCTGGAGTACCTGCTCAGGCACGCCGACGAGGTGATCAGCAAGACGGACATCCTCACCCACGTCTGGGACGAACACTTCGACGGCGACACCAACATCGTCGAGGTGTACGTCGGCTACCTCAGACGCAAGATCGACGCCCCGTTCGGCCGTCGGACCATCGAAACGGTTCGCGGCGCCGGCTACCGACTCCACAGCACCGCGAGATGATCCATGGCCGCCGTCGTCCGCTCCTGGTGGGCCCGCCGGTCGTTGCGGCTGAGGCTGACCGCCGCCGCAGCCCTGGTCATCGCGGCCGGACTGGCCGGTGCCGCGCTGCTGCTCGTCGTCTGGCTGCACGCCAGCCTGATCAAGGAACTCGACCAGACCGCACTGCAACGCGCCCAAGTCGTGGCCGCGGACGAGGACAACAACCGGATCAGCGCGGAGGTACCGGCCACCTCCCACGCGGAAGCCGCCGTACAGGTCGTCGATGCCGCGGGACACGTACTCGCCAGCTCGGCCAACCTGCGTGGCCTGCCACGGGTGTTCACCTTCCCGGCCGACCGGTCCGGGACCCCGCGCGCCCACACCGTCCACGGCATTCCCGAGCACGATTACGGAACCTGGCGCGCTGTCGGCATTCCCGCGGGCACACCGCACAACCCCGTGACGGTGTATGTGGCCCTGCCCACCGAGAGTGTCGACCACGGTCTGTCACAACTCACCGCGGGCCTGGCCACCGGCGTACCCGCGGTCGTCGCCCTGCTCACCGGCATCGTGTGGCTGCTCACCGGACGCGCGCTGCGGCCCGTGGACGCGATGCGCGCCCAGACCGCCGAGATCACCGGAACCGACCTGAGCCGCCGCCTCGACGTACCACCCGCCAACGACGCGCTCGGCCGACTGGCCACGACCTTCAACGACCTGCTCGGCCGCCTGGACGCCGCGACCCGGCGACAGCGCAGGTTCGTCGCGGACGCCGCCCACGAACTGCGCAGCCCCCTCAGTACCCTGCACACCCGCCTCGAAGTCGCCCACCACCACCCGGAATCCGCCCGTTGGCAGACCCTCGCCCCCGACCTCCTCCGTGAAACCGAACGGCTCAACCACCTCGTCGACGACCTCGTCCAACTCGCCAGGCTGGACGCCCGGCCCCGGCTGCGGACCCGGCCCGTGGACCTGGACGAGATCGTCTTCGCCGAGGTGCGCGAGGCGCGCAGCCGCACCCGCCTGGTCATCGACCAGCACGCCGTCGGCGCGGCACGCCTGACCGGCGACGAGGACGCCCTCGCCCGCGTCGTACGCAACCTCCTCGACAACGCCCTGCGTCATGCCGCGACCCGCATCGACATCAGTCTCCGTACGGTGCACAACACCGCACACCTGGTCGTCGCCGACGACGGCCCCGGCATTCCGGAGGCCGACCGCGAGCGAGTCTTCGGCCGGTTCACCCGCCTGGACGACGCCCGGACACGGGACACCGGCGGCAGCGGACTCGGCCTCGCCATCGTCCGCGACATCGTGACGGCCCACCACGGCAGCACGCACATCGAGGACAACCGTCCGGGGACCCGGATGGTGGTCCTGCTGCCGGCGGAGGAGCCGTAGGTCCTGTCCGGCGGATCATCCGAAGGCGAGTCCCGGCGGCGGAGTTCGGCGATCCCGGGCGTGGTCGCACGGGGCGTTCACGGCTGGGTGCGGTCCGGTGGGCGATGGCGAGTCCGTCGCACGGGACGGCCGGCCACGCGGATGCGGGCCATGACGGTCTCGAAGGGGCCGGGCCCGTCGGGAAGATCCCACCGGGGCGAACCGGTGCGGGCTGGTGACGTCAAGCCCGCTGTGCAAGCAGGTCATCGAGTTCGGCTGCGAAGAGCAGGGCGGGGTCGAGCCCCATTCCCGAGAAGTGACCGGCGAGTTCCAGGGACAGGACGCCGTGCAGCCGGGTCCAGAAGGTCAGGGCCCGGTGAAGGGCCGCGGGCGGGGCGGGGTGGCCTTCGGCCCAGTCCCGGTGTTCTTCCAGGTGGGCGCCGAACGGTGTCGCGGGGCCGTCCGGGGTGAGGGCCGCACAGGCGTCGAGCAGGGTGGCCATGATCTGCGAGGAGATCCTGGTGGTGTCCTCGGGGGCGTGGTATCCGGGCACGGGGGTGCCGTAGATGAGGAAGTAGCGCTGGGGGTCGGCCAGGGCCCACTCGCGCAGCGCATGCGCCAGCCCGGTCACGTCGGCGCCGGCGGCGAAGGCCGTGCGGAAGGTGTCGGCGAGACTCTGGTACGCGTCCCGGATCAGCTCGGTGATCAGCTCGTCGCGGCCGGCGAAGTAGCGGTAGAGCGCGGGGCCGCTCACGCCCATCTGTTTGGCGACCGCGTTGAGGGAGAGCGCGGGCACTCCTGCCGCGGCGATCTGTTTCCAGGCGTGTTCCTTGATCTCCGCGCGGACCTGGGCGCGGTATCGCTCCCGAGGGGTCCTCGGATCCGGCTCTCCCACGGCCCGCCGCCTTTCCTCTTCTCTCCGCTACATCTTCAAGGTTTCGTTAGAAGCTATCACGCGAGGTCTTGACTCTCCATCACATCGCTAGTTATAACTTCTAACGAACATGCAGGCTTCTAGCTCGTTCGGGGTGCGCCGCACGGCTGCCCCGCTCGCCGCCCCGTCCGACGGCAGACATCCGCCCGACAGTCGTGGCGCACTCGACAGACAGCTCCCGCCCGGCAACCGACAAGGGGAACACCATGCCCGGTATCCGCACCGTCCTGTTCGCCGTCCCGCTCGCCCTTTCCGTCCTCGGCGCCACTGTCGCACCCGCCGGAGCCATCCCCCACCACACCGGCGCATCCCTCACCTGCCACGGGGAAGGTGTTGATCCCGATGCGCGTGTCCGCCACAGGACCGAGACCCTGATCCACGCGCCGTTGCGTACGGTCTGGAAACTGCAGACGGACGTGGCGCGTTGGCCGTCCTGGCAGGCCTCCGTCAAGACTGCGGAACGCCTCGACCACGGCCCCCTCCGGAGGGGCTCGGCGTTCCGGTGGACGACCCCGATACCCCCCAATCCCGCTACTCCGGCGACCGAGCTGCAGATCACCTCGACCGTCGAGCAGCTCGGGCCCAACTCCTGCATCCGCTGGACCGGCCCCGCGATCGGTGAGGGGCTGCGCATCGACGGCGTCCACGTATGGAACTTCACCGCGGTCGAGGGCGGCGTCCGTGTGAGCACCGAGGAAACCCACTCCGGTGCCCAGGTCGACGCGGATGTGCCCACCGCGACGGAGATCCTCCGCCAGGGCCTCGAAGCATGGCTGCGCGAACTGAAGACCGCTGCCGAGGCCCGCAGCGACGGCCGGCCGTCCTGACGGTCGGCGGGAACCACGTGATGTGTGCTCAGCGGCTCGGAGGGCGTCTCGGCCGCGGCCCGGCCGGAGGAATAGCCTTGAGTCTCCAGTGACTGGAGACAGCAGAGTTGGGGACATGGACGTCACGACCCTCTACTCGATCGGGGAGCTTTCCCGGCGGACCGGATTGTCCGTGAGGACCATCCGGTTCTACTCCGATTCGGGGGTGGTGGCGCCGACCACTCGAAGTCCCACCGGCTATCGGCTCTACGACCTCGACGCACTGCTTCGTCTGGAACTCCTGTGCACGCTGCGCGAGTTGGGCATGGACCTGGCCACGATTCGACGGGTACTGGACCGCGAGCTCTCGTTGGCGGAAGTCGCCGCGGCGCACGCCGACGCCATGGATGTCCGGATCCGGGCCCTGCGACTGCGTCGGAGCGTTCTGCGAGTCGTGGCCGGACGCGGGTCCGATCCCGAGGAGATCAAGCTCATGCACAGGCTCACGCAGTTGTCCGGTGAGGAACGCCGGCGTCTGATCGACGATTTCATGGAGGGCACCTTCGGATCGGCGGATGCCGACCAGGCCGCGGCGGCCATGGTTCGTGCCGCCACTCCCGACCTCCCCGATGATCCGTCCAGCGAGCAGGTCGCCGCGTGGGTGGAGCTCGCCGAGCTGGTCGGGGACGAGGAATTCCGGGCCCGGATGCGCCGGGCGGCCATGCTCCGGGCCGCCGGGAGCCCGCTCGCCATCGAGAGCGAGGCCGGTGAGGAGCTGATGCAGTTCACGCGTCAGAAGGTGGCCGAGGCCGTGGAGTCGGGCATCGACCCGCTCGGTGACAGGGGCACACTTGTCATCGACGACCTCGTGCGCCGCTTCGCCGAGGCTTTCGCGCGCACACCTGACACGGAGTTCCGGCACTGGATGGCCCAGCGCTTCGAAGAGGCACACGATCCCGGGGTGGACCGGTACTGGCGGCTGGTCTGGATCGTCAACGACTGGCAGGTGGTGCCGAACCCGGTTCCGGTGTACCCCTGGCTCATCCAGGCCCTGAGAAAGGACCACGGCGCACGGTCATCGCAGTGAAGACCGCCCCGACGGGTACGTCGCCGGCGCGGGCACCGAGGCGGATCGCGCCACCCGGGCCGGCGCCGTATGCCCGTGCCGACCGCTCCGCCTCATCACATGCGGTATCACCATGCCCCCGTCTGCTACACGGGGGCGGGCAGGTCGACCGGGTCCCGGTCGAAGTCGGCGGAACGGCTCACCGCTTCCCATGCGGCTGCTTCCTCCAGCTGGCCGCGTGAGTAGTCCTGCGCCATCCGGACGGCACCGGCCCCGACGATGAGGTGGGTGGGCGGGGCCGGGTGCTTGACCACGCGGACCAGGATCTCGCCGGCGCGCTTCGGGTCTCCCTGGGCGGCCGCGCCGCTGAACCGGCGCACCATCGCGCCGACCGTCGCGTCGTACTCCGGTGCGACGTCCGGGACCTGCATCGAGGCTCCGGCCCAGTCCGTCGCGAACCCGCCGGGTTCCACGACCAGGTACGTGATGCTGAACGGTGCGGTCTCGGCCGCGAGCACCCGGGTCAAGCCGTCCACGGCGAACTTGGCCGCCTGGTAGGACCCGAGGCCCGGCGTACCGCCGACGCGGCCGCCGATGGAGGAGAACTGCACGATCGTGCCGCCTCCCTGCGCCCTGAGGATCGGGAGTGCCGCCGTCGAGACGTTGTAGACGCCCCAGAAGTTGGTGTCGAACTGACGGCGGAAGTCGTCCTCGGGCGTGGTCTCGACGGCCGAGGCGTTGGCGTATCCGGCGTTGTTCACCACGACGTCCACCCTGCCGAACCGGCCGATCGCCGCCTTCAGGCCGGTCACGGCGGCCGACCGGTCGGTGACGTCGAGTGCGACGGGCAGCACGCGGTCGCCGTACTGCCGCACAAGATCGTCCAGTTGCTGCGGCTTGCGTGCCGTGGCGACGACGTTGTCGCCGGCTTCGAGGGCGGCGATCGCGAGGGCGCGGCCGAAACCGCGGGACGAACCGGTGATGAACCAGGTGTGGGTGTGTGCGTTCATAGCTCTAGCGAAACATGGTTGCGTTATTAGTGCAACACGGTTGCGCTAGCTTTGTGCGTCACCGCCACCGCGGCGGCGTGGTTGCGCACGGTTACTGAAACCCCGTTTCGTTAGGATGGGGTCATGACCAAGTCTGAATTCCTGCGCGCCCGCAGCCCGGAGGCCAAAGCCGCCCGCGAGGCCGAGATCCTCGCGGCAGCGGCACGCCTCGCAACGGCAAAGGGGGTGCGGGAGGTGACCATGACCGCGATCGCCGACGAGGTCGGCATGCACAAGTCCGCCATGCTGCGCTACTTCGAGACGCGCGAGGACATCTTCCTGCGCCTGGCCGGCGCCGCCTGGCGCGACTGGTCGGGTGCGGTGCAGAGCCGCCTCGGGGGCATCACGCCCTGCCCCCGAGGCGATGGGCGGCTGAGGGCCGGGACCGCGCGATCGGTCGCCGGTGCGCTGGCCCGGACGTTGGTGGCCCGCCCGCTCTTCTGTGACCTGCTGGCCCACACCCCGCTGAACCTGGAACGGAACGTCTCCACCGACACCGTCCGGACGTTCAAGAAAGGCGCCATCGCGGAGGTCACGGAAATCGGCGCCGCGCTGTGCGCGGTCACCCCGCTCGACATCGATCAGGCGCGCAGCGTCGTGACGACCGCCACCTCGATGGCCGGGGCCCTGTGGCAGATGGCCGCCCCCGGGACGCGGTTGCGCGCGTTCTACGAGACCGACCCCGAACTGTCCCACTCCGTCGTCGATGTCGAACCCCGGCTGACCGAGATCCTTGCCGCACTGCTCACCGGCTACGCCGCCGATGCCGATCACCGAGCCGCGAAGGGTGCGGAGTCCTAGGAGACTCCACAAGTAACTTGGCAAAGTTTCTTGTGGGGTTTTACGCTGGGGGCATGAACAGGAACCCCGGACCGCAGGAGTCCACCGCGGCCGCGCAACGCCTCAACGACGCGATCAAACGGCTTCGGGCACGGATGCGCGCGGAATCGGGCCAGCACGCCACCGGGCTGAGCGTCACGCAGCTCAGTGTGCTGGCGAGCGTCGTCCGTGAGGGCCCGATCACCGCGGCCCGGCTCGCCGCCGTGGAGCACGTCAGCGCCCAGGCCATCGCCCAGAGTCTGGCTGTGCTGAAGGCCGCGGGGCTGGTGCACGGCGAGCCCGATCCGAAGGACGGGCGCAAGAAGCTGATGAGCGCCGACCCGTCGGCGACCGAGCTGATCGACAAGCTGCTCACGGGTCGCGCCGTCTTCCTGGCGCGCGCCATCGAAAAGGTCGTCGCCCCGCACGAGCGCACGGACATGGACAAGGCGATCGAACTCCTCGAGCGGCTCGCCGACGCCGACGTGACCGAGGCCGCCCTATGACCACAGGCGCTGCCGAGACCGAATCCATACCGCCTGACCTCACCCACAAGCCCTTCGCCCGGACCTTCACCACGCCGTTGTACGTGGGCTCCAGCCTCAACCCGGTCAACAGCTCCGTCATCGCGACCGCACTCGTACCCATCGCGACCGAGCTGAATGTCGCGGTGGGTGCCACCGCTGTCCTGGTTTCCTCCCTCTACCTCGCCAGTGCCGTCGCCCAGCCGACGGCAGGCAAACTCGCCGAGGCCCTCGGTGCCCGCCGCGTCTTCCTGGCCGGCATCGTGCTCGTGCTGTTCGGTGGCGTGGTCGGCGGTCTGGGCCAGAACCTCGCGGTGCTCACCGTCGCCCGGGTCCTGATCGGAATCGGTACCTCGGCCGCGTTCCCCTGCGCCATGGTCATGATCCGGCGCCGCGCCGAGCAGGCCGGACTCGACGAACCACCCGGCGGAGTGCTCGGCGGGCTCGCCATCGCAGGTATGGCCACCGCCGCGATCGGCCCGCCCATCGGCGGCCTCCTCGTGGGAGCCGCGGGCTGGCGCTGGGCCTTCTTCATCAACATCCCCGTCACCGTGATCGCACTGCTGATGGCCCTGTGGCTGCCCAAGGATCCGCCGCTCGACCCCGCGGACAGCGGGCTCCGCCGGATCGCGCAACGGATCGACCTGATCGGCATCATCGGCTTCGCCACCTCGATGACCTCCCTGGTCGTCTTCCTGATGGTCCTGCCCCACATGCGGTGGGCGGCCCTCGTGGTCTTCGTCGTGGCCTCGGCCGCAACCACCTGGTGGGAGCTGCGCCGGACCGCGCCGTTCTTCGACCTCCGCGGCCTGGCCTCGAACGGCGCTCTGGCTCGCACCTACCTGCGACAGGCCCTCACCCTGCTCGGTGCCTACTCGGTGATGTACGGACTGACGCAGTGGATGGAAGCCTCCTACGGCCTGTCCGCCCTCCGGACCGGCCTGATGCTCCTGCCGATGGGTGCCGTATCCGCGCTGCTCTCGCGCCCGCTGGCCCGCCGCAACCTGGTACGTGGGCCGGTGGTCGCCTCCGCGCTGAGCATGCTGCTGGGTTCGATCGGCATCATGCTGCTCGACTCCGACAGTCCGGTGATCGCGCTCGTGCTCGTCTCGCTCGTCTTCGGAGTCACGACCGCCACGACCACCGTCGGCAATCAGACCGCCCTCTACCGGGCGGCACCGGCCGACCGGATCGGAACGGCCTCGGGCCTGTTCCGGACCTTCGGCTACCTGGGCACCATCACCTCATCCGTGATCGCCGGCATCGTCTTCCGTGACGGCGCCGACGACCACGGACTGCACAGTCTCGGCCTCGTGCTCGTCGCGGCGGGGCTCACGGTCCTGCTGCTGACCGTCCTGGACCGTGACCTGATGCGCCGCCACCGCGCGGCTGCCTGACCCGCACCTACCCCAACCACAACCACCTCGCCCTCCCCAAGGAGAAGCGCCCCTATGACCACTCCCACCGTCCCGGACTTCGCGCCCGAGCGGACTGCGCTGCTCGCGATGGACTTCCAGAACGGCATCGTCCCGCTCGCCCCCGAGCCCGAGGCCCTCCTCGCGCGGGTGAGAGATGCGATCGCCGACATCCGTGCCGCCGGCGGCACCGTCGGCCATGTCCGCGTGGGATTCACGCAGGACGACTGGGAGGCGGTACCCGACCGCAACAAGTCCTTCAGCGCGGTCGCGTCCGCGAAGGCCATGCACCACGAGCTCGACGCCACACAGATACACGATCAGGTCGCCCCGCAGGACGGCGACATCGTCGTCCGCAAGATCCGCTACGGTGCGGCCTCGACCACAAATCTGCACGAGCAGCTGGCCGACCGCGGCATCGACACCCTGATCCTCGCCGGGATCAGCACCAGCGGCGTCGTCCTGTCGACCCTCATGGATGTCGCCGACCGCGACTACCGCGTCTATGTCCTGTCCGACGGCGTCGCCGACCGGGACCCCGAAATCCACCGGATCCTGATCGACAAGGTCTTCCCGACCCGCGCGCACATCATCGACACGTCCGGGCTGCGCGCCATACTGCGGGCGGCCTCGCGACCGGCCCGGCCGGCGCGCTGAGGCAGACCTTGCACAACGGGGCAACCTGCATGGCGTCACCACATGGCGCCACCACATGGCGCCATGCGGTGTCGAGTGGTGTCACTTGGTGCCATGCGACGCCATCCCATGGCTCACGAGGTGGGTGAGTGCATAGGCCGCCACGGCGGATCGGCTCGCCTGCTTCTGTATTTCCGCAGGTCAGGGCCATGTTCCTTGCAGTGGCCGCCTGTGAGGTGCCATGCGGGCTTGCAGGTGGTGCCATATTGGTGCCATGATGACGCCATGGACCTCACCCCGTATGTCGACACCCTCCGCCGCGAACTCGCGGTGGCCGCCGAAGCCGGCGGGGAAAGTGCTCGTGAGCTGGCCGAGCGACTCACCGCTCCGCTGGAGTCGGCGACCCGCCTGACCATGCTCAACGTGCTCTCCGCCGCGATGGACGAGATCACCCGCGAGCTCGCTCCCGGCTCGGTCGACGTACGACTGCGCGGTGTCGACCCCGACTTCGTGGTGACGCTGCCGCCCGCCGGAGGCGGTCCCGCGGAGCCGGCCGCGCCCGTCGAACCGCTCAAGGCGCAGGCTCCGGTCGAGGGCGACGAGGGGGGCACCGCTCGCGTCAATCTGCGCCTGCCGGCCCACCTCAAAGCGCGCGCCGAGGAGGCCGCGAGCCGTGAGGGCCTGTCGGTCAACGCGTGGCTGGTCCGGGCCGTTTCGGCCGCGGTCGACGGTGGTGGCGCACCGCGTACGCCGGAGCGGACCCGCACCATCGGACAAGGCTTCACGGGCTGGGTGCGCTAGCCGCGCCCGCGCCCGCCGCACTTCACCCACACCACGTCCCACCAGCGGGGACGCCCCAAGGACTCATGAGGACGGTACAGCCATGCCTTCTTTCGACACTCCCGAGCCGATCTCGGTCACCGCTCACGTGGACGCCGGCTCCATCCGGTTCGGCGCGGGCGACCGCCACGACACGGTCGTCGAGGTGCTGCCCCGCGACCCGAAGCGGGACCAGGACGTGCGGTCGGCCGAGCAGACCGAGGTCACGTACGTGAGCGGTGTCCTGACCGTCAGGACGCCCAGGCAGCGCAACCTTTTCGGACGCACCGGCACCGTCGACGTGACGGTCGAACTGCCCACGGGCTCGCACGTCGACGTGAAGGGTGCCTGGGCCCAGGTGCTCGGCGAGGGTCGGCTCGGCGAGGTCCATGTGAAGATCTCCTCCGGTGACGTCCGCCTCGACACGACCGGGCCGCTCCAGCTGATCGCCTCTCACGGCTCGATCACCGTCGACCGGGTCGAGGGCATGGCCGACATCGCCACCAGCTCCGGCAGCCTGCGCGTCGGCACTGTCGACGGCCCCGCCGTACTGAAGAACTCGCACGGCACCACGACCGTCGGCACCGTGACCGGCGACCTGCGGGTGAACGGTGCCAACGGCGACATCGACATCACCCGCGCCGGGGGCCCGCTGGTCGCCACCACCGCCCACGGCACCCTGCGCGTCGCCGAAGTCGCCCGTGGCCGCGTCCAGTTGGAGACCTCCTACGGCGCCATCGAGGTCGGCATCCGCGAGGGGACCGCCGCCTGGCTCGACGTCAACTCCGCCCATGGGCAGGTGCGCAACACGCTCGCCTCCTCCGAGGCCCCGGCGAAGACCGAGGAGACCGTCGAGGTCCGCGCCCGGACCCGCCACGGCAACATCGACGTACGCCGCGCCCGTCTCTGAGCGCCGCCCGCCCGGCCCGCTCACCAGCTCGCTCCCACCTCTCCAGACCCAGTCGCTTCAGCCTCCGAAAGGGAGGGCCCGTGCCTTCTTCTGTCATGCCCACGTCCAGCCAGGGTGACGGTCGGCAGTCGCCCGACGCCGTCTCCGTCGTCGGTCTGCGCAAGTCGTACGGTGACAAGACCGTGCTCGACGGCATCGATCTGCACATTCCGGCCGGTTCCGTGTTCGCGTTGCTCGGGCCCAACGGCGCCGGCAAGACCACCACCGTGCAGATCCTGTCCACGCTCATCACCGCCGACGGCGGCCAGGCCGAGGTCGCGGGCCACGACGTCGCCACGGCACCGGACGGGGTGCGCGCCGCGATCGGTGTCACCGGGCAGTTCTCCGCCGTCGACGGCCTGATCACCGGTGAGGAGAACATGCTCCTCATGGCGGACCTGCACCACCTCACCAAGCACGAGGGACGGCGGGTCGCCGCAGAGCTGCTGGAGCGCTTCGACCTCACCGAGGCCGCGAAGAAGCCCGCCTCCACCTACTCCGGCGGCATGAAGCGCCGCCTCGACATCGCCATGACCCTGGTCGGCGACCCGCGGATCATCTTCCTCGACGAACCCACCACCGGCCTCGACCCCCGCAGCCGCCACAACATGTGGCAGATCATCCGCGAACTCGTCACCGGCGGCGTCACCGTCTTCCTCACCACCCAGTACCTGGACGAGGCCGACGAACTCGCCGACCGCATCGCTGTTCTCAACGACGGCAAGATCGCCGCCGAGGGCACCGCGGAGGAGCTGAAACGGCTGATCCCCGGCGGCCACGTCCGGCTCCGCTTCACCGACCCGTCCGCGTACCGGTCCGCCGCCCTCGCGCTGAACGAGGCCACCCGGGACGACGAATCGCTGTCGCTGCAGATCCCCAGCGACGGCAGCCAGCGCGAACTGCGCTCCATCCTCGACTGGCTCGACTCGGCCGGCATCGAGGCGGACGAGCTGACCGTGCACACCCCCGACCTCGACGATGTGTTCTTCGCCCTGACCGGCTCCGGCGTGCCGAGCCAGAAGACCAAGGAGAATGTCCGATGAGCTCCCTCTCCCTCGCCGTACGCGACTCGTCGACGATGCTGCGCCGCAACCTCCTGCACGCGCGGCGCTATCCGTCCCTCACCCTGAACCTGCTGCTCACGCCGATCATGCTGCTGCTGCTCTTCGTCTACATCTTCGGCGACGTGATGAGCGCGGGCATCGGCGGCGGTGGCGCGGACCGGTCCGAGTACATCGCCTACCTCGTGCCGGGCCTCCTGCTGATGACCATCGGCAGCACCACGATCGGCACCGCGGTGTCCGTCTCCAACGACATGACCGAGGGCATCATCGCCCGCTTCCGTACGATGGCCATCCACCGCACCTCGGTGATCACCGGGCACGTCATCGGCAGCGTGCTGCAGTCGATCGCCAGTGTGGTCCTGGTGGGCGCCGTCGGCGTGGCCATCGGCTTCCGCTCCACCGACGCCACCGCCCTGGAATGGCTCGCGGCTTTCGGACTGCTCACACTGTTCGCCCTGGCACTCACCTGGATCGCCGTCGGGATGGGCATGGTCAGCCCGAATGCCGAGGCGGCCAGCAACAACGCGATGCCGCTGATCTTCCTCCCGCTCATCTCCAGCGCCTTCGTCCCGATCGACGCGATGCCGGGCTGGTTCCAGCCGATCGCCGAGTACCAGCCCTTCACGCCCGCCATCGAGACCCTCCGCGGCCTCCTGCTCGGCAGCGAGATCGGCAACAACGGGTGGATCGCGGTCGGTTGGTGCCTGGCTCTCTCCGCGCTCGGCTACTACTGGTCGAAGGCGGTCTTCAACCGCGACCCGAAGTAACCGGGACGCCCGAGGGCGGCGCACTCCGACACCACGTCGGGGCGCGCCGTCCCGTCCGGGTTCACGGTCTTCCGCGTTCAGGGCGTGTCGAGTGCCGCCCGGAACGTCTCCACCGTGCAGTGGCACATCGGTGAGTGATGCATCGGTGAGCCGCCCATATGATCGGCTGCGTGGATGCCGGAGTTCAAGCGCCTTCCCATGTCGTCGCGTACGTCCGCCGAGGTCTCGGCGGTCCTCACCGAAATGCGTTCCGATCTGATCGGCGTCTATCTGCATGGTTCGGCCGTGCTGGGGGGCTTCGACGCTGACAGCAGTGACGTGGATGTGCTGGCGGTCGTCGCCGGGCAGGGCACCGAGCGCGACCAACGGGCCCTGGGCGCGGCGGTGGTGGAGACCACTTCGCGGTGTCCCGGCACAGGGTTGGAGATGAGCGTCATCACCGCGGCCACCGCGGCCGACATCGGTTCCTGCCCGTTCGAGGTCCACATCCGCACCACCGCGACCGGGACCGCCGTCATCCCCGGGGCGGGCCATGCCGGTGACGCCGACCTGATCCTGCACTGCGCCGTGTGCCGGGACCACGCGCTCGCCGTCTGGGGGCCACCGGCGCAGGAGGTCTTCGCCCCGGTGCCGGCCGACCGCGTGCGTGCCGCGATGGTGAGCGAGCTGCGCTGGGCACTGGACCGTGCGAGCGCGACGTACGCGGTCCTCAACGCCTGCCGCGCGCTGCGATTCGCCGCCGACGGGCAACTGTGCTCCAAGCTCGACGGCGGCCGGTGGTACCAGGACCCTCACCGGAACGACGCGGTGGTCACCGCGGCCATCGCCCATCAACGCGATGGACTTCCGGGGCCGACGGCATCCGCCGCCACCGCGTTCGTGGCGGCGCCAATCCAGGAAGCGGCCCGAACGGATCAGGCCCTCCGGAGCGCTCCGGAGGGCCGTATCTGAACGCCCCGCCGACCTGCCGGGATCCCTGTCGGGACATCCGTCGGTCACGACCGGCACACGGCAATCGACGTTCAGCCCCGGGCCCCGGCCGGGGCGGTGAACGAGATCCAGGTGTCGGGCGGCAGGTCCGGGCGCCCCGGGACCGGCCTGAGTTCCTCGGTCCACGCCTCGCCGGCGACCTCGGTGGCAACGCGACGCCAGAAGGCGACCGCGGTCGCGTTGTCCTGCTGAAAGGCGACCTCCCACGGTCCCGGGTGCTTCGCCACGACCTCCCGAACGGCACACAGCCCGATCCCCGTCCTGCGTACTCCACGCACCACGAAGAAGCTGTTCAGCACGCGTGTCGGGCCGGCCAGGCCGCGGACGAGGGCGAGACCGACGGGGGACCCGTCCGCGGTCAGGAGGTAGGGCGCCCAGTCGGCCAGGGTGAGGGCGGCGTGGAGCCGATCGCTTCGGAAGGTGCCGTCCGGGCCGGGCAGCTCACCGCTGTACTCCGACAAGTCATGTCGGAACAGCAGCCAGAGGCGCTCCAGTATCGGCCGGTCGGCCGGATCGGCGAGGCGCACGGATACATCGGTCATGAATCTCCTCCATGTGCAGCGGTGCGGTGCGGTTCGGTGGTGCGGCGGGCATCACGGTGCTTGCCCGACCGGCCCGTGAAAGGTCCGGGACATCAGCCCCTGATCGGTCCAGGGCATGAAAAAAGCCTCCCTGGTGGAGGCGAGGCCCGGCCGGGAAGGCGTAAGTGCTGACAGGGAAGCTATCACGCTCACCGACGGACAGCGAGGGCGGCGTCGGCCGGCCGGCACATCACGGTCCGGGGTCAGTACTCCACGGGTTCGCGGATGATCGGGCAGGTCATGCAGTGGCCGCCGCCCCGGCCGCGGCCCAGTTCGGCGCCGACGACGGTGATGACCTCCACGCCCGCCTTGCGCAGTTGGGTGTTGGTCCGGTGTTGCGGTCGTAGGCGAAGACCACGCCGGGCTCGACGGCGACAGCGTTGTTGCCGCTGTCCCACTGCTGGCGCTCCGAGGCGTACGCGTCGCCCCCGGTCTCGACGACCCGGAGGGCGGGCAGTCCCAGTGCCCTGGCGCGCCCTCGGCGGGCGCCGGGCGTCAAGCGCCGCGCGCCGCCTCGGGCGCCTTCGGCGGCTATGCCCGTGGTCTCGGTCCGGTCCCGTCCGCCGCCGGGCTCACGATCCACCAGGGGCACGACATGGGGCAACCGTCCTTGCTGGAAGCGCATCCGAGCGCCGGATACCCTCGGATCCGGGTGTCTGGGCCGCCGCTGTCACACCTTCTGCCGCGCGAAGCCGCCATCGGCGCCACTCCGCCCAGCCGCCTGCCGCCGCCCCGAACCACCCTCATCGGGAGGTGCGGTTGATGCCGCATGCCCGACCGGACGCCGGCGCTCGCTCATCGGATCGAGGTGACGTCGGCCGGCGAAGGCACGGCGCACGGGCGCAGGACCATGAGCGAGTCCTCCAGGGCCGCCACCATGGCAAAGGGAAACCGGTCGAGCTCAAGACAGAGCGCGACGTCATCGGGATGGACTCCTTGACGCACCCCCTCCGCCAGCTCGGCGGCGGCGCGCGACTCGGCAGCGCGGCGAAGGAACCCAGCGGCATCCGTCCCGGCCTCGGTTGCTCTCCGGGCGATGTACTGAGCGCACGCCAGATCCTCATCGGCCTGTCCGTCTTCGCCGGTGACCACGAACGTGACGTCGTCGCTGCCGTGTGCCCGCAAGAGCCGAGCCGTTGCCTCCGCCACCACGAAGCCGGCGCACAGCACCAGCGAAGCGTCCTTGACCGCAAGGGCGCCGACCGTCCCCGCCGTGGTCTTCTGCACAACGGTCCGTCCGCCAAGGTCGACGGACCGCAGCAGGCCCGGCGAGTTGACCATGTCGAACCCGGGCGCAGCCGGCCCGTCCTTGAGCGCCACTCGATCCGGATGGCGGGCCTTGAGTGCCAGAGCGTCGTCCAGCGACTCGGCGAGAATGATCTTTTCCGCCCCCTGGGCAAAGGCCCAGGCGGCCACGGTGAAAGCACGCATGACGTCGACTACGACCGCCACGGACGGGTCCTCGGCCAGCTCGGTGATGCCAACGAAACGAGTGTCCATTCCGATCATGATCGCGCACACTCGCCTCGAATCAGCCGGAGAGTGACTCACGTCATACTGAGGGCCTCGAAATGCGACGCCCTCGACTGCCTGCGCCGCAAAGGTGGTTCGCAACAACACGCCTGCCCCCGACGACGCGCTGCGCGAAGCCTGACGTCTGGCACGGAAGAGACCACGACGGTTTCGGTCGCGGACCTTCGAGCACAGGCTGAGGTAGCTCCCTTCGGACGGCCCGGCCCCGGAGTCCCAAAGGCGAGCGCCTATGAATATCCGCCCCACGACTGCTCGTTCCGATGCCGCGGTACACCACGTGTGGCGGCTGCCTGCTGCCGACGCCATGCGGGGGCACCGCGCCCTCTGGTGGAGCGTCGGGCCGGCCGGGGAGCTTGCGGTCCTGCTGGTCCACCGGCGGTACCTCGATCACAGCCGCTACGTCAAAGGGTGGATCGGGTGGGGGCCGGCGGTCCCGTTCACCGGTGAGCTGGTCACCATCACAGGGCAGGAGGAGCGGCGCACCCCGGTGAAGGAGATTCGGATTCGGCCCAGCCACTTGGCCCTGCTCCCGGATTCCCGATTCCTGCTGGTGAGCGGCCGCACGTCCCGGAACCGGACCGATGGTCCATGGGCGACCAACGCCGTGGTGTTCTCGCCGTCGGGGACACCCGAAGCCGAGGTCTGCGTCGGCACGGCATCTCTGCCCTGGTCACCGACATCCACGGCGGCATCTGGACGGCCTACGGAGACGAAGGCATCTACGGCGGCCACCCAGAGTCGGCAGCGGGTCTCGCGGGCTGGAACACCCGGGGCCGGACGACCTGGGTCCCCGAGGGACGACTGCCCGACCACCCACTGGAAGGCTGCACCGCCGCGACCGAGAACGAAAAGGTGTGGCTCGTCTGGTACTCCGGCAGCAGCAGGGGCAGCACCTTCCTGACACACATCTCTCCGGACACCGGTGAGGTGGACAGCTGTCCCAGCCCCGTGCCCGGTCCGGACGGATTCGCGGTCAGCGGCAACCGGGCAGTACTCACCCGCCGGAACCACAACAAACGGTCCGTCGAGCTCGTACGTGCCGCCTTCGACGGCACCACCTGGGCCGTGACCAGCCGCCGCACGCTTCGCGTTCCCGGGCGGGTGGTCATGCGCTGCGGCCAGGGCCGCAACGGCTCCCTCTGGCTCCGCGCAGGCAATACCTGGCTGCGCATAGAGGCATGAGCACGTGCGACGTCACGGGATATCGGAGGTTGAGGAACGAGCTCGGCGCCCGTTCCCGAACCCCGATGTCCCGTTCCGTCGAGCCTGATTGTCAGTGCCGGGTGGAAGACTGCCCGGCGTGATCGAACCGAATCCGAAAGCAGACCTTCTCCGATACCTGCAGGAGGGGCGTGACGCCCTGATGTGGAAGCTCGATGGACTCTCGGAGTACGACATCCGCCGCCCGCTGACCCCCACGGGCACGAACCTGCTGGGACTGGTCAAGCACATCGCCGGCGTGGAGCTGGGGTACTTCGGTGACACGTTCGGGCGGCCGTTCTTCGCCGCGGACCCGCCGTCCTGGTGGTATACGGAGGACGCGGAACCCAACGCGGACATGTGGGCCACCGCGGACGAATCGCGCGAAGACATCGTTGGGCTGTACCACCAGGCGTGGGAGCACTCCAACAGCACGATCGCGACGCTGGAGCTCGACGCGATCGGACATGTCCCGTGGTGGCCGGAGGAGCGGCGGGAGGTGACACTGAACCACATCCTGGTGCGCGTGATCTCCGATACGCAGCGGCATGCCGGCCACGCCGACATCGTGCGGGAAATCATCGACGGATCCGTCGGGTGCCAGGAGGGCAACGACAGCATGCCACCGGAGGATCGGGCGTGGTGGGAGAAGCACCGGCGCCGGCTGGAGCGCGCAGCGAGCGAAGCCGGTAACGGCTGATTCTGCCCCGATCCCACCCCGACGCCGACGCCGACGGCTCAATGGTCCTTCTCGGTGGGTACGGCGATCCGGTTCCGGGCCGTGGCGTCGTCGCAGAGGAGCTCGTCACCCTCAAAGGTGGGTGTCTCGGCGCTGCGGGGGAACATGGCCTGCTCGTACATGGCTTGTCCTCGTCATCGGAGCGCATTTCCCCCGGCGCGTGCGGCAAGGGAGACCCGGAGGAAATCGAGGATCTCCACCCGTGCGGCCTCGGCCTGCTGCGCGATTCCCGGCATGCTGAGGAACGCGTGGCCGGCTCCGGGGTACTCGGTCAGCCGCGTGGGTGTACCGGCCGCTTGCAGCCGTTCGGCGTAGCGGCGGCCGTGATCGGCCACCGGGTCGTGCGTCGGCACGACCACGAGCGCGGGGGCGAGCCCGTCGAGGCCGTCGGCGTACAGCGGCGATAGCGCGCGGGGGTCGGTGCCCGGTGGGACGGCGAGCCGCTGGAACAGCCGCAGTTGGGGCAGGGCGAGGGCCGCGGTGCGGGCATGCTCGGTCATCGAAGCGTGGTCGAGCATCGTCCCGGTCACATCGACAGCGGGATTGACCAGCACCTGCGCCCGGAGCCGCAGACCGGACTCCCTGGCCCGGATCGCCACCAGGGCACTGATCAACGCGCCGCAGCTCTCTCCGAAGAGGGCTGTCCGTGCCGGGTCGATGCCCCACTGCGCGGGGTGTTCCAGCACATGTCGCAGGACGTCCCAGCCGTCGTCGACGGCCGAGGACAGGGGGGTGTCCGGGGCGAGCAGGCGGTGCTCGACAGAGACGACGACGGCGGGCAGCCGGGCGGCGAGGTGGCTGTTGACCCAGTCGCACTGCAACGCCGTGCCCACGAACCCTCCTCCGTGCACATGGAGTACGAGGGGCAACTCGGCAGGGCCGTCGTTCTTGTCGTCACGCCCGGGGAGCGGCCGGTACACCCGGACCGGGAGCTCGCGGCCGGGCAGTGCCACATCCTGCCACCGGATCGCGGCTCCGGGATCCGGATCCCCGGTGATCGCCCGTGCCGCATCGGACGCCCGGAAGCGGTTCTCCGCGTCGCGGTAGGCGACCAGGTCCTGGGGCGTCATCGTCAACCAGTCCGGCTCCGGCGGCCGTTCCGTAGCAGTGGCCTCGCTCATAGCTCCTCCTTGGACAGGTTCGCGACCTGAGATCGCTGACCTACGCCGTAGGTTTACGCGGCGCACGATAGTTCCTACGGTGTAGGTTTCGCAAGGAGTTGAGTGACCCCGACCGGACGTGCCCGGAGCACCTCGCAGTGGCGCCTGCCGTAACGCCCGTCGTTCAGTCCCTGTCCCCAGCTGCGCGGAAGGTGAGTGTCCGGGCTCTGCTCGATGCCCCGGTTGCCTGCGGCGACTACGCGAAGTCGCAGCCCGGATCGGGGGCGTCCTGGGAGAAGGGTGCACCGTGCGGCAGAACGTAGAGGACGTCGAGAACGACGTCGGTGCTGCCACGGTTCCGACCGATGTGCACGTGGTCGACGCCCGGTGGCTCCTGGAGCGAGCTTCCCTCGGGGTACACACCGTCCGAGACGCAGCCGGCAACGAAGTGGCTCAGGGTTCCCTGCCTGACACGGCCGTACAGTGTGCCGTCGTGATAGTGCCACCCCGTCCCCTGACCGGGTGGAATGGTGATCTCGCGCAGCACGTGGTCCCGGTCGCCGATGGTGGTCCGGGCGATCGTCTTCCCTGTGACACCGGGTCCGCCCGGAGTCGCCCGGGCCGTTCCGCAAAGGGAGAACAGGGTGAGGAGCACGGCGCTGATCGCTCCCGGGCGTGATGGGTCGCGCATGACGGTCCTTACGGGGGAGGCGGTACGTTGGATGATCGCCCAGCGCGGTCGCGTCCCGGGTGCGTGAGTCGAGGAACGCGGCGATCCTGCTCGGGTCGGACGCCCGCACGGCCCTGCGAACGCCGTTGCCCGATGCCGCTGTCCGCCGCATGAAGGCCGGTGCGAGCGGCGAGCAAATGCCGTCGCTCATCGAGTAGTTGCCCGATCGGCAGCGCCGCGTCGCTGAAATCGGTGGGCCTGCGGACCGGACACCGCCTCGGTGCCTCGCGCACGCTCACGTGGTGCGGCGCGGGGCGTGGTCGATGAGGTTGCGCGGTACGTCTGCCTGACGGGCCGCGCTCTGAGGGCCCGCGCGGGCCACCCCGGGGAGCTCATGCCTGCCGGGCGAGCCAGTCATCGAAGCGGGTGCCGGTCGTCTGCGCGTCGGGGCCGGGCAGGAGCGTGGTCTCCTCCAGTTCGGTACCGAAGTACGTGGCGTGCGGATCGGTCACGACGGTGCGCGGGTCGTCCTTCGCGGCGAGGCCCTTGCGGATGAGTTCGTCCAGCCGGAAGGTGTCGGGGCCCGCCACCTCCACCACCCCGTTGACGGGGGCGCCGACAGCCGTGCGGCCCACCGTGACGGCCACGGCGTCGGAGTGGATGGGCTGGATCTTGACCGGGGCCAGGCGCACGGTGTCGCCGTCGGTCGCCTCGGCCGCGATGCCCTTCATGAACTCGAAGAACTGCGTGGCATGGACGATGGAGTACGGAATCCCGGACGCCTTGATCAGTTTCTCCTGCGCCTGCTTCGCACGGAAGTACCCGCTCTCCTGGAGGCGCTGGGTACCGACCACCGACAGGGCGACGTGGTGGGTCACACCGGCCTCGGCCTCCGCCCTGAGGAGGTTGGTGGTCGAGGTTCGGAAGAACTCGATGACGGCGTCGTCCGCGAACGAGGGGGAGTTGGACACGTCCACCACCACCTGGGTGCCCTCGAGGACTTCGGCGAGACCCTCACCGGTCAGCGCGTTGACGCCGGTGCTGGGCGCGGCCGGAACCGCCCGGTGGCCGTGCTCGTCGAGCCAGGCGACCAGCTTCGAGCCGATGAGTCCGGTACCGCCGATGACTGCAACCTTCATGAGGGGAATCCTCTCGGGAGATTCTTGGGATGCGCGCGGCCCGAGGGCCGACGCTCTCGGGGTTAGGGTGTTCCCGGCCGAGGCGACGAGCACGGTCGGCAGCCCGTTGGCCTCCGTCCGCAGGAGCTCCGTCCCGGGCCGGAAGCGCGGCGCGAACGCCACGAGGTACCCGCGTGCGTACGTCCGACGACCGGATCTTCGCGGCACCGCGTACCCACCACCGGTGGAGCACCAGGGCCGCCGGTTCCACGGCCCCGGCCCGCGCTCCGCCCGCCGCGCCGCTGATGATCCCCGGCCGGTGGTACGTCCGTCGTCGTGTCCGGCGACTCAGCCGAACTGGCCGGGCCGGTAGCTCCCGGCGGGCTGCTGGGTGATGACGTTGACGCGGTTGTAGGCGTTGATGACGGCGATGAGACCGACCAGCGCGGCCAGTTGGTCCTCGTCGAAGTGCTTGACGGCGTTCGCCCAGGCCTCGTCGGTGACCCCGCCGGCGGCGTCGGCGATCCGGCTCCCCTGCTCCGTCAGCTCCAGCGCGGCGCGTTCGGCGTCGGTGAAGACCGTGGCCTCCCGCCAGGCCGCCACCAGATTGAGGCGCTGAGCGGTCTCGCCCGCATGGGTGGCGTCCTTGGTGTGCATGTCGGTGCAGAAGCCGCAGCCGTTGATCTGGCTTGCACGGATCTTCACCAGCTCCTGTGTCGCGCGCGGCAGCGTCGAGTCCACAACCACCTTGTTGGCCGAGTTGATGTGCTTCATGACCTTGACCCCAAGGGCACTGCCGAAATAGTTGAGACGCGCATCCATGGTGTGCTCTCCTCGCCGTCGTGCGGATTCGCACTGCTGACCGGGCCGCCCGGTGACCCGCGACGGACGGGTGGTGTGACCTGCATCATATTCGGCGGGTATGTGTGCTTCTGTCATGGCGCGTCCGTGCCGCGCCCTGCCGCCGAATCCGCGGGAGGGCGCGCGCTGTCGTGTAACCCCGCGCCGCACCGGCACATCGCGAGGACGGCCGTCGTGGGGGAGGCGGTGCGCTCAGCGGCGACGGCCCGGGTAGGCCGGATCGTCGGTGATCCTTACTTTCTGGGGTGCGTTCCGGGGGAAGGTCCAGATCCGGCCGGAGGTGCTGACCGCGGTCACCGCGGTGTCGTCCAGGGTGACTTCGTGAAACGGATTGGACCAGGCGGAGATGGCGAGCCACTCCAGGGTGCTCTCGTCGTCGTCCCGGGTCAGCGCGACCCAGCCGATGGATCCGTGATGGGCGGACTCTCCCGCCCAGGCACGGCTTCCCTCGCAGGTGTGCGCGGCGAGCGCGGAGTGGACCTCCACCCAGCTGTCGGTACTCCATTCGGTGGCGCGCAGGGCCTCGGTCCAGTGCCAGCTCTCGGCCCGCGGATCGTCGAGCCGGTCGGGCGGCTGCATACGCAGCAGATCCATCACAGCGAGAGAGCCGTCGGCGAACACGATGAAGTCCCCGTCGGGCGCCTCCCGGTCGCGCCATCGCCGGCGCACCTCCCGGGCCATGGCCGTCGAGGCCGAACCGTTCATGCGCGGCATTGTGTCACGGGGCATCGCGCGAGCCCCGTGACCGGTGGCCCGGCCCCCGACTGGACCTCTCGGACTGCGCGGACGGGACGGCCGGCCTGAGGCTGGAGGCCGGGCCCGGTGGTGGCGGACCGCGGGCCCGTGAGGTCGTCCTCCGCCATCGAGCAGCGGAGGAACCATGGCTGACCAGCACGAGGAGAGCGGCCGCATCGTGGTCGGGGTGGACGGATCGGAGTCGTCGAAACAGGCCCTGCGCTGGGCTGTGCGTCAGGCGGAGCTGACCGGTGGTGTGGTGGAGGCGGTGACCGCCTGGGACTTCCCGCAGTTCCACGGCGCGCTCGGCTGGCTGCCTCCGTCGAGCAGCGACGAGGCGGCTCTGGAGGGCCGGGCACGCAGGGAACTCGCGGAGGCCATCGAGGAGACCGTGGGATCGCAGCCGCCGGTGCAGGTGCGTACGCAGGCCCGTTACGGAACCGCCGCCGGTGTGCTGCTCGAGGCGTCCCGCGGCGCGTCCATGCTGGTGGTCGGGAGCCGCGGCCTCGGGGGCTTCTCGGGGCTGCTGCTGGGATCGGTGGCCCAGCACTGCACCCAGCACGCCGACTGTCCCGTCGTCGTGATCCGTGACGGCGACCAGTGAACCCTGGACGAGCGGCCGGTACGGCAGGGTGACAGCCCCCTCCGAGTCGGTCCGTCCGTGCCGGCCCGACCCCGTTTCCGGTTCTCGGCGGAGCCACATCTTTTCCTCACTGGAAAGAACCACTGCCGGAGTGGCTGGATCGCGATCCGGCACGGTGCCTGGGAACGTGAGGCGAGATCGCCGAGAGGATGGACGGAACAGATGAAGACCTTTGTCATGAAGGAAATCGGTCGCGTGGGTTTCATGGAGAAGCCCATTCCGCAGCCGGGTCCGGGCGACGCCGTCGTACGGACGACAAAGGCCCTCATCTGTACCTCCGACTCCCACACCGTCCGGGGCGGCATCGGCCCGCGGGAGAACCTGACACTGGGGCATGAAGCGGTGGGCGTCGTGGACGCCGTGGGGAGCGAGGTGAAGGACTTCCGGCCCGGCGACCGTGTACTGGTCGGCGCCATCACTCCGGACTGGGGTGACCTGGCCTCCCAGAACGGATTCCCCTCGCAATCCGGCGGACCGCTCGGAGGATTCAAGTTCGCGAATTCCAAGGACGGTGTATTCGCCGAGTACTTTCACGTGAATGACGGCGACGCCAACCTTGCGAAAATCCCCGACGGAATCTCCGACGCGGCGGCGGTCTACTGCGCCGACATGCTCTCCACCGGATTCATGGGCGCGGAGCACGGAAAGATTCCGATCGGCGGGACCGTGGCCGTCCTCGCGCAGGGACCGGTCGGCCTGATGGCGACGGCGGGGGCCAGACTCCGCGGCGCGGGCCTTGTCATCGGGGTCGAATCGGTCCCCAGCCGACAGAAGCTCGCACGGACATACGGTGCGGACGAGATCGTCGACTTCTCGAAGGAGGACGTGGTCGAGCGCATCCTTGAGCTGACCCGGGGGCAGGGGGTCGACACCGCGATCGAGGCCCTCGGCGCGGACGTGACCTTCCAGACCGCGGTCAAGATCACCAAGCCCGGGGGCACGATCTCCAACACCGGATACTTCGGCGAGGGCGAATTCGTGCGCATCCCGCGCGCCGAGTGGGGTGTCGGCATGGCCGACAAGACCATCGCGACGGGACTCTGCCCCGGAGGGCGACTGCGCATGGAGCGACTTCTGCGCGTGCTGGAGACACAGCGCATCGACCCGACGCACCTGACGACCCACGAGTTCCCCTTCGATGAGATGGAACGAGCCTTCGAGGTCTCGGACAGGAAGCTCGAAGACGTCGTGAAGGTGTTGATCACCTTCTAGTTCCGGCCGACCACCGTTGTCCTCGACGCTGCGGAAGCAGGGCGACATGCACGAGTCCGATCAACCGTTCCGGCCGATCCGCAAGCGGGAGGGCTATCTGCCACTGGAGGATCTGGGCCTCATCGGAGACGGCGCGACCGCCGCGCTCGTCGGCCTGGACGGCGCCATCGGGTGGATGTGCCTTCCCCGGTTCGACGCCGAACCCCTGTTCTGCGGCCTGCTCGACCACGCCCGCGGCGGCCACTTCACCCTGGCGCCGGAAGACCTGGTGGAGGCGCGACAGCGCTATGAACCGGACACCGGCGTGCTGACCACCGAACTGCGCAGCCCCACCGGTTTGGTGCGCGTCACCGACGCGCTGGCCCTGCGTTCCGGCGCCGACCTCACCGATGACGCACCGGCAGACCGGTCCGAACTCGTACGCTCGGCGGTGGTGCTGGACGGGAACGTCCGCCTGCGGGCGGAGCTGGAGCCCCGCGGCGGCGCGCAGACGCAGGCACTGTTCAGCGGACTGGAGGTGCGACCGTCCCGGCAGCCGGGCCTGCGGCTCCACCTGCGGTCCAACCGCCCCCTGACCGGCCTGCACAACACCTACGACCTGCGGCAGGGCGACCGCCTCGATCTCGTGCTGTCCTGGGGCCGCTTCCACCGTCACCACCGCTTCGACACCGACACCATGCTGCGGGGAACCGCCGACGCGTGGCACCGCTGGATGAAGAACTTCGCGTACGCGGGCCCCGAGGAACCCCTGGTCAGGCGGGCCGCGATCACACTGAAACTGTGCGACGACTGGGCCAACGGCTCGCTGGTCGCAGCCCCCACCTCCTCCCTGCCCGCACCGATCGGCGGGATCCGCAACTGGGACTACCGCTACGCCTGGATCCGCGACGCCGCCTTCGCCGTGTTCGCCCTGCGCCGCATCGGCTTCCGCGGCGAGGCCGATGCCTTCCTCGGCTGGGTCCTCGACGCCTTCGAGTACAGCCGGCAGCCCCGGATCATGTACGACCTCCAGGGCAACCCGGTGCCGGACGAGATCGAGGACGGCGAACTGGAGGGCTACCGGCGCTCCGCCCCGGTGCGCTGGGGCAACGGCGCGACCGACCAGCGCCAGCACGACGTCTACGGTGAGATCCTGGACTGCGCCGACCAGTGGCTGCTCTCCGGCGGTGAGGTCCAGCCCGCGCTGTGGGTCGGCCTGGCCGAGCTGGCCGACGCCGCCGAACAGGCCTGGCGCCGACCGGACCAGGGTATCTGGGAAGTACGCAGCGAGGCCCGGGTATTCACCTACTCGGCCGGGATGTGCCAAGTGGCCCTGGACCGGGCCGCGCGGATCGGCGAGCGGCTCGGCCTGCCCCAAGGAGTCGCCCGCTGGCGCTCCTCGGCCGACCGACTGCGCCGACTCGTCCTGGAACAGTCCTGGGACGAGGAGGCACAGACCCTCAGCGCGCACCTGGACGGCGGCGGCACCCTGGACGCGAGCCTGCTCGCGCTCCCGTTGCGCCAGGTGGTGCCGGTCGATCACCCGCGGATGGTGGCGACCACCAGAGCCATCGCCGAGCGCCTGTCAGCAGGCGACGGGCTGCTCTACCGCTACTCGCACGAGGAGACCTCCGACGGCCTGCCCGGCGACGAGGGCGCCTTCGTCCTGTGCAGTTTCTGGCTCGTCGACAACCTCATCGGTCAGGGCCGGATCGAGGAGGCCGACGAACTGTATGCCTCGTTGTGTGCCCGGGCCGGCCCGCTGGGGCTGATGTCGGAACAGATCAACCCGTCCACAGGAGAGTTCATGGGCAACTTCCCCCAGGCGTTCAGCCACATCGGGATCATTGCCAGCGGCGTGAACCTCGCCCGAGCGAAGGCAGGCGCGCAAGTATGATCAACCGGCTCGCCGTCTTCGGCGCGACAGGGGACCTCACCGCACGTTTTCTGCTGCCGGCGCTGGCCGCCCTGCAGGAGGCGGGGCACCTCGCCGACCGGCTCCAGCTGACCGGCGCGAGCCGGGAGGACTGGGACACCGAGCGGTACCGGCAGTGGATCGCCGACCAGTTCGACCGCCACGGCGGATCCGGTCCGCCCGACGCCAGGGAGGCGATCGCGGCCTCGGCCCGCTATCTGCGCGCCGATGTCACCGATCCGGCCGACGTCGCCGCGGCCATCGCGGGCGACGGACCCGTCGCCGTCTACCTCGCCCTCCCCCCGGCGATCTTCCCCCGCGCGGTCACCGCGCTGCACGAGGCGGGGCTGCCGAAGGGGAGCCGGATCGTGCTGGAGAAGCCGTTCGGCGAGGACCTGGCCGGCGCGCAGGAGCTGAACCGGCTGCTCGCCGAACTCGTGCCGGAGCAGGCGGTGTTCCGGGTCGATCACTTCCTGGCCATGACGACGGTGCAGAACGTGCTCGGCAGCCGCCTGGCCAACCGCGTACTGGAGCCCATCTGGAACAGCACCCACATCGCCGAGGTGGAGATCGTCTGGGACGAGACCCTCGCGCTGGAAGGACGGGCCGGCTACTACGACCACGTCGGGGCGCTCAGGGATATGCTCCAGAACCACCTCCTGCAGCTGCTCTGCCTGGTGGCCATGGAACCGCCGATCACCCTCGGCGAACGGGACCTGCGGGACCGGAAGGTCGACGTACTGCGGTCGGTGCGGTTCCTGACCGAGCACGACGTCGTGCACCGTACGCGCCGCGCGCGCTATCTGCCCGGCAGGATCGGTGACCGCGAGATTCCCGCGTACGCCGACGAGGAAGGTGTGGACCCGCGGCGCCGTACCGAGACCTTCGCCGAGGTGGAACTGGAACTGGACAGCTGGCGCTGGGCCGGAACGACATTCCGGCTCCGCAGCGGAAAGGCGCTCGAGGAGGACCGCAAGGAGGTCGCGGTGCGCTTCCGCCCCGTGCCGCACCTGCCCTTCGGCCACAGCGGAGAGGCCCTGCCCAATGTTCTGCGTTTCGCGCTCGAACCGGAAGGACTGACCCTGGATCTGACGGCCCTCGGCGCCCATGCCCACGAGCTCGTTCCGCTCTCGCTGACCGCGGAGACGGAACCCCAGGGACTGCCCGCCTACGGCCGGCTCCTGCTGGATGTCCTGACGGGGGACCCCGCCCTGTCCATCCGCGGCGACGAGGCCGAGGAGGCGTGGCGGGTCCTCGAGCCCGTGCTCTCCGCCTGGGAGAAGGACCTCGTTCCGCTGGAGGAGTACCCGGCCGGCTCGCAGGGCCCGCCCCCGCGCCGGCGGTCCGGGGACGGCGGGCAGCGGCGAGAAGACGTACGGGGCGAGCAAGCTGCCACATGACGGCCTCCGGCACCGGGCGCAGCTCCCCGTGCATCGTCGTCATGGGGGTCTCCGGCACCGGCAAGTCCACGGTGGCCCGACTGCTCGCGGAGCGACTGGACATCCCCTTCACGGAGGCGGACGACCTCCACCCGCCGGCCGACATCGCCAAGATGCCGGCCGGTGTCCCGCTCGACGACACCGACCGTCAGCCCTGGCTGGAGTCGATCGGCCGCAGCCTGCACGAACGCGAGGCAGCGGGCACCGGCTGCGTGACGGCCTGCTCCGCACTGAAGCGCCGCTACCGGGACACCCTGCGAGCGGCCTGTCCGGGCGTCTTCTTCCTGCATCTGACGGCCGACGAGGAGCTGCTGGCGGAGCGGATCGGCAACCGCACCGGCCATTTCGTGCCGAAGGCACTGCTCGACTCGCAGCTCGCCGCGCTCGAACCGGACGAGTGGGGAGCCGGGCTGGACGCGAGGCCGACTGCCGAGCTGACCGCCGAGTCGGCCATGGAACTGCTGCCACGCCAAGACGGGACATGAGCGCTGCCGCGGGCCGAAGACCCGAGAGCCCGGCAGCCTTGCGGGTCCGGTGCCGTTCGCCCTTGACGGCTAACGCTGTTAGCCATAGCGTGTCGCCCCACGGCTAACACTGTTAGCCGTGTCGGTCGGTGACAACGTGAGGGGGCCGCAGTGAACACCGTCCCAGCCGGCAGCGCCTCGGGACGGCCCGCCGTGGCCGACCGCGCGCAGCAGATCATGGCGGCCGCCCGGGAACTGCTCGACGCCGAAGGGCCGGAAGCGTTGTCGATGCGACGCATCGCCGAACGTGTCGGCGTCCGGGCGCCTTCCCTGTACAAGCACTTTCCTGACAAGGCCGCCGTCGAGGCCGGGCTCCAGGTGCAGGGGATGACCCGGTTGGCAGAGGACCTGGAGGCCGCCGAAACCGGGATCGGCGCCGAACCACCCCTGCCCGTGCTCGCCCGCGCCTACCGGCGGCACGCTCTCGCCGGCCCGCACCTCTACCGCATCACCCACACCCGGCCGCTCACCCGCACCGCGCTTCCCGCAGGACTCGAAGAGCGCGCGGCGATGCCGCTGGCCCGCGCGGTGCACGGCGACATCGACATCGCGCGCTCGTTCTGGGCATTCGCGCACGGCATGGTCGTGCTGGAACTCGACGGCCGTTTCCCCGCCGACGCGGACGTGGACGCCGCATGGCACGCCGGTTGCGAGGCGTTCGCCCGGGCAATCCGCAACAAGACCGGGGGAGAGGCCGTATGACCACGATCGCCGGGGAGCCGGTCACCGGAACCACCGCCCGCGCCGCCGGGTACGCACATGCCGCGGCATGGATGCTCGGGCTCGCCGTCGGATGGGGAGCCGCACCCGAAGCCGGCGACACACATGCCGGGATCGCGACCGCGTACGCCGACCGGCCGGTCCAGGCCGTCGCCCAGGCGCTGCTGGTCCACGGCGTCGCAGCGGTCGGCCTGGTGGTCGTCGGGGCCGGGCTGCTCGACCGGGCCCGCCGTACCGGCAACGCCGCGGCTGCCCCGGCCGGTTGGGCCGGGGTGGTCGCGGGGGCGCTCGCATTCCTGCAGCTCGTCCTGGAACTGATCGCAGTGACCGGAGCCGACCCGGCGTCACCGGACAGGACCGGCGCGCTGTTCGAAGTGGTCCAACGTGTGGACGGCGTCAAGATGTTGGCGCTGGCCGCGCTCGCCGCGGCAGCCTGCGCGGCCTCCCGGCACGGCACACTGCTGCGGCATTGGGAGCTCGTCACCGGCTGGGCCCTCGCCGCCACGATCACCGTGTCCGGCATCGGTTACCTGCTCCTGTCCACCGCCCTTGCCCCGACGGCGTTCATTTCGCTGCCCCTGCTGCTGATCTGGATCGCCGCACTGGGCGCAGCCCTCAGGCGCTGTCCCTGAGTACACAGTTCCGCTTCTACGGAGTGACCATGGATCTCGCCTACCTTCCCAGTCCTTCGACCGGGGTCCTTCACCTCGGCCCGGTTCCCTTGAGGGCGTACGCCTTCTGCATCATCCTGGGCGTGTTCGTGGCCGTCCGGCTCGGCAACCGTCGCTGGGTCGCGCGGGGCGGGGACCAGGGCGTCATCGCGGACGTGACCATCTGGGCAGTGCCGTTCGGCCTTGCCGGTGGACGGCTCTACCACGTGATCACCAGCCCTGACGCGTACTTCGGCGAACACGGTGAGCCGATCCGGGCCCTGTATGTGTGGGAGGGAGGGCTCGGTATCTGGGGCGCCATCGCCCTGGGCGGGGTCGGCGCGTGGATCGGCTGCCGTCGCCGAGACATCTCCTTCCCGGCCTACGCGGACGCGGTCGCCCCCGGCATAGCCCTGGCCCAGGCGGTCGGCCGCTGGGGCAACTGGTTCAACCAGGAACTCTACGGCCGCCCCACCACGCTTCCCTGGGGCCTGGAGATCGACCGCGCGCACCGTACGTCCGACATGCTCGACCTCGCGACGTACCATCCCACCTTCCTCTACGAATCCCTCTGGGACATCGGCGTCGCCGTACTGGTCCTCTGGGCGGCCCGCCGGTTCGCGCTCGGTCACGGCAGGACCTTCGCGCTGTACGTGGCCGCCTACACGGCCGGCCGGTTCTGGACCGAGTACCTGCGCATCGACGAGTCCCACACGTTCCTCGGCCTGCGCCTGAACAACTGGACCTCTGTCGTGGTCTTCCTCGGTGCTGTCGTCTGCCTCGTCGTATCGGCCCGGCGCCACCCGGGCACCGACGACATGTCGCGCCCGGAGGACGGGGGCGGCAACGAGGCGGCCGGGCAGCAGCCGACGCCGCACCCCCGGACCGGCGATCGGACGATGTGCGAGAAGCGGCCCGGCTGATTCCGCAGCCCCGGTGCCGGACCCTGAGTCGTACCCCGTACCGGACCTCAGCGCCGGACCAGCGCGAGCACGCTCAGACCGAACATCAGGACACCCAGGGGGAGATGGACCGACGGGACGTGCGCGATGCCGAGCACGACCTGGACCGAGGCGAGCACGAGGAAACCCGTCGCGTGCCAGACAGGCCGGGGCGAGCCGCCGCCCGGCTTCCACGCCAGTACCGCCGCGAGCACGTACAGCATCGACGCCGCGTACATCACACGGGCGCCGACACTGTGCAGCGTCTCTCCGTAGGAAGCGGTCAGCAGCAGCCCGGCGGAGACCGCCTGGAGGAAGATGGTCAGGGTCTGCAGGGCGATCGCGACCCGAAGGAACGAGGCGCCGCGCCGTGCGCCCGCCGTCGCCGTCACCTGAGTGGTCATGTCACAGTCCCCTTTTCCGCCCTCGGGCAGTGGATCGATAAGGTCTCACCGGTCCGACGAAGCGGGCCTGCGAAAGGTAAGGCGAGGGGGCGGCCGGAGGCATGGGGACTGTCGGGACCAGCACGGACGGAATAGCCGGCGAGCGGCGCCAACTGATCAATGTCGCCTACCGGTTGCTCGGTTCGGTGGCCGAGGCCGAGGACGCCGTACAGGATGCCTACGCACGCTGGTACGGGCTGCCGAGGAGCCGGCAGGAGGAGATACTGTCCCCGGGTGCCTGGCTGACGACCGTGACGGGCCGCATCTGCCTGGACCTGCTCGGATCGGCGCGGGCCCGCCGTGAACGCTATGTCGGCGCGTGGCTGCCCGAGCCGCTGCCCGATCGCACCGAGTGGGACCGCACGGGCGGCGCCGACCCCGTCGGCCCCGCGGACCCCGCCGACCAGATCGTCCTGGACGAGTCGGTGGCCATGGCCTTCCTCGTCCTCCTGGAGTCGATGACGCCCGCGGAGCGGGTGGCGTTCGTCCTGCACGACGTCTTCCGGTACCCGTTCGCCGAGATTGCCGAGGTTCTCGGCCGGACGCCGGCCGCCTGCAAGCAACTGGCGGCCTCCGCCCGGCGGCGGCTGGGTACCGCGCGCACCCCGGTGACGGCGGCCGGCCGGACCGATGTGGTGCGGCGCGTCAAGGAGGCATGGGAGACCAAGGACATCGCCGCCCTCGTCGGTCTCCTCGACCCGGCCGCCGTGATGACCGCCGACGGCGGCGGCATGGTCGGCACCGTCCTGCGCCCGGTCGAGGGCGGCGGGCGCATCGCCCGGTACATGGTCGCCATCGCCGACAAGGCCCCAGGGCTCGAACTCCTGGAGCGGTCGGTCAACGGTGTGCCGGGCCTGGTGGCCCAGCGTGCCGGCGTCGTCATGACCGTGGCCGCGTTCGACGTCTCCGACGGGCGTGTCACCCGGATCTGGGTGGTCCGCAACCCGGAGAAGCTGCGGCCGTGGGGCCTTGCCGGATGACGACCGGCTTCGCCGGTGCGGAGTACGACCTGGCCGGAGCCGGAGCCGGAGCCGGAGCCGGAGCCGGAGCCGGAGCCGGAGCCGGAGCCGGAGCCGGAGCCGGAGCCGGAGCCGGAGTGCGGGGCGGCCGGAAGGGACTTGCCACAGATCGGGCCGACGGCGGCGGGGACTTCAGCGCCCCTCGTGCCGCCGCACCGCCTGTTCGCGAAGGGCCTGGACGAGTGTCGTGACGTGGGGCCGGTCCCTGCGGCCGATCGCGGCGACACCGATGTGCCGGACCGGTCCCGGCGGCCTGATCGGGACGGCACGCAGTCCGGCGATCTCCGGATCGAGTGCGATGGAAGGGATCAGGGAGATGCCCATGCCAGCGGCGACGAGTGAGCGGGCGAAGAAGTAGTCGCTGGTGGTGCCGCGCACTTCCGGGTCGAAGCCGGCGCGCTCGGCGTAGCGGCGCAGGTACGCCTCGGTCTTCAGACAGCCCAGCACCCAGGGCTCGGCCGCCAGTTCGGCCAGGTCGAGCGCGTCGCGGTCGGCGAGCCGATGCCCCTGCTCCAGGACGACGTGCAGGGGGTCCTCCAGGAGCGGGGTCCACTCCAGGCCGGAGCCGGGGCCCGGCCCCGCGGGGAGCGGGCCGTCGAAGTGGTAGGCGAGCGCGAGGTCCACGGCGCCCCGGCGGACCAGCGGCAGGGTGTGCTCGGGCTCGCCCTCCCTGACGTGGAGCACGGTACGGGGGTGGGCTGCCATGAGCCGGGTCAGGGCGCCGGGCAGCAGGAGCCTTCCGCCGCTGGTGAAGGTGGCGAGGGTGAGCCGGGTACGCCCGGTGCTGAGCCGGTCGACCTGCTGTCTCGCGTGTTCGAGCTCGGCGACGACGGATTCGGCGGCTCCGACCATGATCCGGCCGGCCGGGGTGAGGGTGACACCCCGGGTGCTGCGGGCGACGACCTGGGTACCGAGGCTGCGCTCCAGGGCGGCCACGTGCTGGGAGACGGCCGAGGGGGTGAGGCGCAGGGCGGCGGCCGCCCGGTTGAAGCTGCCGTGTTCCGCCACTGCCCGCAGGACGCGGAGCCGCTGCACATCGATCAACAGTTTTCCTTAATGCGCTTCCAGTAGGTCGGCACTTCTGCTGACGACGGTAGGTGTCCAGGATCAGAGCATGCAAACAGTCGCTGTCGCCCCCGAAGCCCTCACCGCCGAGCCGTCACCCACTGCCTGAAGAACGTCACTTACCGCCGATGACCGTCATTCACCGACTGAAGACCGTTACTCACCGCCTGAGGGACCAACCTGCCATGCAGTACCGCACCATCGCAGACACCGCCGTCGGCGCCATCGGCCTGGGTGCCATGCCGCTGTCCATCGAGAACCGCCCGGACGAGGCGCGGGCCGTCGCCACCGTCCACGCCGCCCTCGACGCCGGCGTCACGTTCATCGACACCGCCGACAGCTACCACTGGCACGCCGGTGAAGTGGGCCACAACGAGCTGCTGATCGCCCGCGCCCTGGCCCGGTACGGCGGCGACACCTCCGGCGTCCTGGTGGCCACCAAGGGCGGCCGCGGCCGCCCCGGCGACGGCAGTTGGACCGTCACCGCGACCCCCGCCCACCTCAAGCGGGCCGCTGAGGCCTCCGCCGAACGTCTGGGTGTCGACGCGATCGGCCTGTACCAGCTGCACAAGCCGGACCCGGCCGTGCCCTGGGCGGATTCCGTCGGCGCACTGCGCGAACTGCTCGACGCAGGCACGATCCGCGCCGCCGGGATCTCCAACGTGAGCACCGCACAGATCCGTCAGGCGCATCAGATCCTCGGCGACGGACTCGTCTCCGTGCAGAACCGGTACTCGCCCGCCATGCGCGACAGCGAGCCCGAGCTGCGGCTGAGCACCCGGCTGGGCCTGGCCTTCCTGCCCTGGAGCCCGCTGGGCGGCATCACCCGCAGCTCCCTCGACGGCCCCTCCGGCCCCACCTCCGCCGGCACCGCCTTCCACCGCATCGCGGCCGAGCACGGCGTCAGCCCGCAACAGATCGCCCTTGCCTGGCTGTTGGCCCGCTCCCCGGCAGTGATCCCGGTACCGGGGGCCAGCCGCCCGGCCTCCATCACCGACTCGGCCCGCGCCACGGAGCTCAAGCTGAGCCCGGCCGAGCTGACGCGGCTCGACGACGCTCTGCCGGGCTGAGGCGGGCCACGGCCCGGCCAGGCCCGCCGACCTTGCCACGGTGTTCCCCCGTCTCCCGGACACCCGGCCGGTCAGGCGGATCCCACCGGTCGGCCGCAGCGCTTCATGGCGCGGGTGGAAAGGACCAGCCCGATGGCGGCGAGCGCCGTGGCGGCGATGAGGCCGTGGAGCACGGAGGCATCGAGGAAGTCTCCGGCGAACAGGGCGCGGGCGGCGTCGACGACGTACGTGACGGGGTTGATCGCCGCGACGGCGCTCAGCCAGCCCGGTCCGGCGTCGACGGGCAGGAGGATGCCCGAGAGCATCATGACCGGGAAGATCAGCATCTGGGTGACCATCCAGAACAGATTGCCGTCGGGGCGCGAGGCGATGGCCAGGACGCAGGACAGGGCGCTGAGCCCGACCGCCATGATGATCAGCAGCGCCATGGCGGCGAGAGCGCCGGGCAGGTGGAGGCTCATGCCCAGCGGTATGGCGACGACGGTGATGAGGAACGCCTGGGCCAACAGGGTGACGGCGTCCTTGGCGGTGCGTCCGAGGACGAGTGAGGTACGGCTGACGGGGGTGACGAGGAAGCGTTCCATCTGTCCGCCGTTGAGCTCGCTGAGCAGCCCGTGGCCGGCGGAGAGCGGCCCCATGAGGCACATCATCACGAGGATGCCGGGGACGAACCACTGCCAGACGTCACCGGTGCCGGCACCGAGGTTCGCTCCGGTACCGGCGAGCATCGACCCGAACAGGACGAGGAACAGCAAGGGTTGTCCCATCGAGAGGACGATGCCGACCGGGGAGCGGAGCTCCGGTGCGATCTCGCGCGAGAAGACCGTTGCGACATCGCGGGCGATCCTAGGCATGGGAGGTTCCGATCGGCTCGTGAGCGGTCGCGGTCGTGGTCGCGTGGGCCTCGCCCGATTCCTGGAGCCGACGCCCGGTGAGGTTGATGAAGACGTCGTCGAGGGAGGGACGTTGCACGTCGGCGCGGGTGACCGTGAGCGAGGCCCGGTCGAGTAACCGCAGACAGGCCGGCAACGCGGCGTCGGCGTCCGTGACCCGCACGGTCACCGTCCGCCCTTCTGTGGTGACCTCCGTGACCCCCGGCATCCGACCGGCGAGACCGGCAGCGGCACGCGCCGCTCCGGTGTCCGAGGCCGTGAGGTGCATCCGGTCGCCGGCCAGCCCGGCCTTGAGCGCGTCCGCGGTGCCGTCGGCGATGACCCGCCCCCGGTCCACGATGACGATCCGCTCGGCCACACGGTCGGCCTCGTCGAGGTAATGGGTGGTCAGCAGGACGGTGATGCCGTGTTCGCGTCGCAGGAGTCGGATCTGCTCCCAGAGCGCGGCTCGACTGCGCGGATCGAGGCCCGTGGTGGGCTCGTCGAGGAACAGCACTCCCGGGCGGTGGACGAGGCCGAGAGCGATGTCCGCACGACGCCGTTGCCCGCCCGAGAGCGTGCCGGGGGTGCGGGCGGCGAGGTCGCCGATGCCCATGATGTCCAGCACCTCGTCCGCCCGGTGCCGGGCCTCCCCGGTGCTGAGGCCGTAACAGCGGCCCTGGGTGACGAGTTCGTCGCGAATGCGGTGATTCTCCCCGACGGCGCTCTTCTGGCCCACGTAGCCGATCAACTCCCGCACCCTGCCCGGTTCGCGTCCCGCGTCGAATCCCGCGATGCGCACCCTGCCCGCCGTGGGCGGCAGCAGTGTGGTCAGCATCCGCAAGGTGGTGGACTTGCCCGCGCCGTTCGGCCCCAGCAGCGCCAGAAGCTCACCGGCCGCGGCGCCGAAGGTGACGTCGCGGACCGCCTCGATCGTCTCCCTGGCCGACTTGAAGGTCCGTCTCAGGCCCTCGGCCCGGATCATCTGCTTTCCATCCATGTCCTGGACACTAGGACACCCGGAGTGGAACTGTAAACTTCCATTATGGATTTTAGGAAACCCTTCATGGGTGTTGCTGATACCGTTGGGGGATGAGTGCGAAGCGGGCGTCCAGCGCCAGGAGCCGGACCGAACGGGCCATCGTGACCGCCGCGGTGAGTGTCTGGGCGCGTGATCGGGCGGCGACGTTGCCGCAGATCGCAGAGGCCGCGGAGGTCGGCCGTACGACGTTGCACCGCTACTTCCCCGAACGCGAGGGGCTGGTGCGCGCCGCCGTCGAGCACGCCCTGGAGTCCATCGGTGGCGCGATCGCCGAAGCCGAACCCCACCAAGGGCACCCGCTCGCGGCCATGCGCCGTGTGGTCGCCGCTCTGGCCTCGGTGAGCGAGGCGATCATGTTCGTCTTCGGCGACCAGTCGCTCCTGCGCGATGTCGTGCCGACCGCCGACCCCGCCCTGCCGACACCGCACGACCCGGTGATCGAGCTCATCCGCCGAGGGCAGGCCGAGGCGGTGTTCGACGACCAGCTCACCGCCGAGTGGATCCAGCAGGTCCTGTGGGCGGTGTCCTACACCGCCTTCGAGCAGGTCGAGCAGGGCACCCTCGCCAAGTTCGACCTCACCGCGACCGTGGCCCGGACCCTGGAACGAGGGATCACCGCCCAGGCCGGCGAACGGGCGCGATCGGAACCGCAGTCATGACCGACGGGACGAGTACGCAGCCATGACCGGCCGGGCGGCCACGCATGCGACCGGGACTGCGGCGACGGGCTGGAGCATCGACGTCTGGCTCGACCCCGCCTGCCCGCTCACCCGCCACACCGTGCGATGGGTCGCGCGGATCGCCGAAGAGATCCCGCTTCGGGTGCGTCGGCACGTCATGAGCCTGTCGGTGCTCAACGAACATCGCGACGACGACCCGGAGGGCGACCGGCACGGCTACCTGTGGATTCCCGCCCGTGTCGCCGCGGCCGTCCGGACCGAACACGGGCACGCCGCGCTCGGCGCGTTCTACGACGCACTGTGGACCGAGCCCGGCGGCACCGAGCGGGAATGGATCGGTGACATCGGCGAGGCGCTGCACCGCAGCGGCCTGTCCACCGGGCTCGCCGAGGTCGGCACCACCACCGACTACGACGATGCGCTGCGCGCCTCCCACCACGCCGGCGTCGACCGCATCGACGCCCGGATCGGCACCCCCGTCCTGGCCGTCACCGCCCCCGACGGCCGTGAGCGGTCGTTCTTCGGCCCCGTCCTCGACGCCGTTCCCGAGCGGGCGGAAGCCCTCCGTCTCTGGGACGCCATCCGCCTGATGGCAGGCGTCCCGGCGTTCCGAGAGCTCAAGGCCTGACGGTCCGCGGCACAACGCACCATGATGCGACGCGGCACGACGCGACGCGGTTCTCGGCGGAGCGGGCCTCGTCGGCCTGGGCGTGGCCATCGCACTCGCACCCCTGCTGCAGCGCCAGGCCTGGCTGTTCCCGATGCCCGGCACCCGCGACGACTGCGAGCTGCTGGGCAGGTAAGGCCCTCCAGGCGGAGGCCGCGCTGGGGAACCTGGCCGGCCGTGATGGTGCGGCCCCGGCGTTCGGGCAGGAGGGCCAGGCCCGTAAGGCCGTTGCCGACTGCCTGGCGGCCACGACGACCCTGTGGCTGCCGCAGTACGGGGCGGGGCGCGGTGCTCGTGGGGACGAGTGCCCGGTTCCGCGACCGCGACCGGGCCAGGGCCCGGACGGGCTCCGGCGGCTGACGGACCGTCGCACACGGTCTCCGTACGGCACGTTCCTGGAATGGGCGGCAGCCGCCTCCGATTCACCATGCCGCTTCCCTTCCGCTCCGCCGACGAACTGCTCGACGTCGTGAGCGCGTTCGGGCCCAACACCCTCCGTGGTGTCCGTGGCGGCGTCCTCGCTCCTCCGTCCGACAGGCGGCGAAGGCTCTGCCGAGGCCCGGACCGCTGTCCGGGAAACGGCGCTGACCGGCCGGGACATCTCCGGACTGTCCGGGACACCGGGCGTCCCTTGCCGGACGGTGCCCCCGGCCAGCAGGGTCGGTGTTGCCGGCGAAACAGTCACGTACAGCTACACCTCACACAGGAGTGTTCCCATGCACACGAACGAACCGCCAGTACGCATCATCCCCCTCGCGCTCGCCGCCGTCTTCGTAGGTGGCCTGAGCGCCACCACGGCAACCCCGGCGCAGGCACGCACCGAGACCCGGGCGTCCGCCCAGGTGTCGGCTCAGGCGTCCGCCCGCACGACCGACGCCTACTACCTGCGCTTCGACAAGGGCTCCGTCACCGACTCCCGCCTCGAACTGGTCAAGCGCACGCCCGGCCGGGACAAGGTGGTCAAGACGTACAAGGCGGGCTCGGGCCAGGTCAAGAACACCTGCGCCGTCGGCAAGGGCTGGCTGCCCAACGCCGGGGCGAGCAAGCCGTACGCCGTCCAATGGCACCGCAAGAACTTCGACGGCATCATCAACGGCTTCGTCATCAAGATCTCCGACCGCAAGTGCCACAACGGCACCAAGCGCACCGAGTTGTTCATCCACAGCGAGATGAAGCCGAACGGCAAGCAGGGCACCATCGAGTCCGAGCGGTGGACCAACAGCGGCCCCAACGACTACTACTCCAACGGCTGCATCAAGCTCAACCCGACCGACATCAAGGACCTGTTCAAGCGCCTGGACCACGTCGGCTGGCCGAAGAAGCTGTACGTCGTGGACTGATCCGCGCCAGTGCTCCGTCCGTGGTGCCCGGGAGACCCGTCATGATGTCCTCCGGGCACCACGTATTGCGCGGCCCCGGGCTCGTGGAAAGCTTCCGCCGGGGGCATCTGCTGATGTGCGCAGAGAAGTGAATTCCGGCAGGCCGTGGAATCTGGACGGGAAGGATGACGGCCGGTGAGCGGACGGCGGTGGCTGGACCGGTTCGGTGCGTGGGCACGCGTCACCGGGAAGGTCGTGGCAGGTGTGGCCCTGACGGGCCGGGGTGGCGTTTCTCGTCGTCCTCGGGTACGGGTTCGTCCGCGGGGGACTCGACGGGCTGAATGACACCTCCGCGGCCGCCGCGCACGGACGGTCGGTCGACGGAGTCGTCGTGGCGAAGGACATGGTGGCGGGCCCCCAGGGAAGCCGATTCAAGAGGATCGAAGTCCGTTTCACCACGCTCTCCGGGAACTCGTACCAGTTCTGGGAGGGCGGTGACGCCGACATCGGCGACACGATCCGTGTCCACTACGAGCCGGGACGTCCCGGGACGGCGAGCACCCACTCCGTGACGAGCAACAGGGTGGGGTACGGCATGCTGGTCCTGATCGGGCTCGCACTCATGGTTCTCATGCCGTTACTGGTGGTCAGGCTCGGCCGGGAAGGCGTCCGTGACCTTCGGCGGGCGTCGAGGCCGGCCCCCACCAGGAGCTCGGGCGTTTGACCTTGACACAGTGACAAGGGCTTCACTGTGGCCGAGGAGGTGGTCCTGATGGCCATGCCGAAAGAGGACACGAGAACGACGCGGGCCCTCCAGGGACTGGAGAACAACAGCTCGTCGGTCCGGCTGCAGGCAGCACTCGCGGTCGGCACGACCCCGGACCCGGGATTCATCGGCAAGCTCGTCGAGCGATGCGCTGTCGAGCCCGAGTTCTACGTACGCGAAATGCTGACGTGGGCACTCACCCGCCACACGGCATCGATGACGGTTCCGGTGCTTCTCGACGAAGTCCGCTCCGAGCGTGCGCAGGCACGGAGCCAGGCGCTGCACACGCTGTCCAAGATCGGGGATCGCCAGGCGTGGCCGGCGATCACACCGGCGCTGCTGTCCGACGCCGACGACGAGGTGGCCCGGAGCGCCTGGCGGGCGGCGGTCGTGCTGGTGCCCGACGGTGAGGAGTACGCGTTGGCCTTAGTGTTGGCGACGCAGCTCGGGCGCGGCGAATACGAGACGCAGCTGAGTCTCAGCCGGGCGCTGATCGCGCTCGGGGAGGTGATGCTGCCGGTACTGGGCGCCGCGACGAGCGATCCCGAGCCCGGCGTGCGGGCGCACGCGATCGCCACGGAACGGCTGTGGCGCGACCCGGATGCCGGATTCGGGTTCGCGATCGAGGAGGCGAAACGCATCGTGGCCCTGGGCGGGGCCCGCGAGGAGGGGCGGTAGGCAGTGCTGATCGGTGACGTCGCGCGGCGGTCCGGGGTCAGTGCCCGCATGCTCAGGCATTACGAATCGCTCGGCCTGGTGCGGCCAACGGGCCGTACCGGCTCCGGCTACCGGGAGTACTCCGGCGAGGACATCCGGCGCATCTTCCACATCGAGAGCCTGCGTTCCTTGGGTCTGTCGTTGCGCGATGTCGGGCGCGCGCTCGACGACCCCGGCTTCGCGCCCGCGGAACTCGTCGACGACCTCATCCGCCAGACGCGAGACCGCATCGCAGCGGAGACGGAGCTGCTCACGCGACTCCGTCGGATCGATGCCGCGGAACCTGCCGGCTGGGAGGACGTCCTCCAGGCCGTCACGCTCCTCCAGGCATTGGGGTCGAAGAACGCGGCGGCGCGACAGCGCGCGGCCCTGTCCGCGGTCGAGGCAGCGCCCGTGCCGGTGGAAGCACTGGTCGAGGCCGTGCTGAGCGAGCGGGACCCGAACGTGGCCGGAGCACTTCGCTGGGCTCTGGCGCAATCGGGCGAGGACGGGGCGGCACTGCTGGCGAAGGGCCTCGGATCACCCGAGGCCGAGGTACGGAAGCGTGCCGTCCAGTCCCTTGCCGAGATTCCGAACGGTGAGGCGACCGCACTGCTGCACGACGCTCTCACGAACCCCGGCACCGACATCGTGGTCCGCCGGTACGCGGCTCTGGCGCTCGGGGCACGTGGAGCGGCCGAGGCGGTCCCGACGCTCATCGACATGGTCGTCGAGGAGAGCAATGACGTCGACGCGGCCGATGTACTGAGCACGCTGGCGAGTGATCCCGCGTTGGAGGACCGCATCACCACCGGACTCGTCGACCGCCTGGCCCACGGCTCCACGGGACCGCCCGCACGGCGACGGCTGACGCAGGCGCTCGCGGACATTCCGGGGATCCTGGCGTCACGTGCCCTCGCGGATCTGGCACATGACGAAGACCGTGTCGTCGGGCTCACCGCGACGTACATTCTCAAGCTGCGCAACGCGCAATAGCGGACGTCAGGCTGTGGCGCCGCCACCCATGAGGACGACGTCGAGGTCACTGCCGCTCTCCGACGATGCCGCCTCGGCGCGCCTGCGCGCGGCGGCGACGGCGCCGGGCAGTCCGGTGGTGACGGACGTCCGGTCCAGGCCGGTGAGCCGTACCGGCTCCGGTGGCGTGCTCGTCACGACGAGCCTCGCGGCGGGGGTTCCGCTCACCGGCTTCGGACCGCGAGCACGCAGTGGACCGTCATTCGCTGCCGAGCAGGCCGACGGTGCCCGCCAGGCCCTCGTCGCCGTGGCCCTGCGCCACTCTGTGGCGCATCAGCTCCATGTAGGGGGTGAGAAGCCGAGGATCGACGGACTGGTCCCGAGCCGTGGCCACGAGTGTGTCGTTGGCCGCCGCCATCATGGCGAGGTTGGAGGTGACCCCCTCGGTGTAGTCGCCGCTCTCCAATTGGACGGCCATGCCGTGGACGGCTCCGGACATGGCACCGAGCCATTCCGCGAGCAGGGTGGCGAATCGGGCCCGGTCGAGGTCCTGCTCGGGGCCCATCAGGGCGAAGGCGTGGGTGATGCCTGCGAACATGCCGGTCATCGCACTGAGCAGGGCGATGTCGTGCAGCGCCGCGTGGCCGGGGTCCTCACCGACGAACTTGGCGCCGGCGGGACCCTCCAGTGTCTGGCGGTGGCGTTCGAACACCGCGTGGTCGCCGCTGTAGAAGATGTAGCCGCCGGTCTCCGGCCGGCCGATCATCGGGGGGACGGCCATGATCCCGCCGTCCAGGAAACGAGCTCCGCGCTCCACGGCCCAACGGGAGCGCTGCCGGGCCTGGGCGGGGGTGTTCGTGGTCAGGTTGATGACGTCCTTGCCGTTCAGGTCGATGCCGTCCAAGGTCTCGCCCACGGAGGCGTCGTCCAGCAGACACAGGACGACGGGACCGGTTGCCGAAGCCACCGCCTCGGCGGGGGAGGCCACTGCCCGGGCGCCCTCGCCTGCCAGCGGTCCGGCCTTCTCCGGGGTGCGGTTCCAGATGGTCAGAGGGTGTCCCGAGGCCAGCCAGGCGCGGGCCAGCGCGGTGCCCATGTCGCCGAGACCGAGGAGCGTGACGGGGGTCTTGGGAGTGCTGTGGTTGTCCATGCCGATCAGGCTCGTTCACGCCCGGACCGTGATCAAGTACGCACTCTTTTGTGGGTGGTTGCCTTAAAGTAAGTGGATGTCCAGGCGTGACGCGTACGTGTGCGGCATCGACGCGGCGATCGACGTGGTCGGTGGTAAGTGGAAGGTGCTCATCCTGTGGGCGCTGAAGGAGGGGGCCAGCCGGTTCGGTGAGCTGAGGCGGGGAGTCCCGGGCGTGACCGAGAAGGTTCTGGCTTCTCATCTGCGGGAGTTGGAGGCCGATGGCATCGTCTTCCGGGAGGAGGCGATGGAGGGGGCGGTGCGTCGCGTCACCTACGCCCTCACCCCGCGTGGTGTCACGCTGAACGAGGCACTGGGCCCCCTGGGCGCCTGGGGCAGGGAGCACCTCCTCGGTGGGCGCGGCGCACACCACGACGTACTCTGACCGCCCGCGCCGAGCGGTCAGAGGGACGCGGCGGACGGGGCCGGAGACTGCGGCGGTGTGCCTCAGATTCGGAGTGTCCCGGGGAACGCGCCGTGGCCGATGCCCGGCGCGGTGATGGCCAGCCAGCCGTGGCCGCGCACCTCGGTGTCCGGGCCGACCTCGCCGGGGTCGACCGAGAGGTGCCCGCAGGCGGACCGGGCGCCCGTGGTCCCCGCGTTGGGCGGGGCGTCGTCGTACTCGGGGTCGTCGGCCGCGAGGGTCTCCCACGGCAGAGGGTCGCCCTCCCATTCGGGGTTGCTCTCGGCGGCGTACTGACGGATCACCCGGCCGTTCTCGGCGACGATCCACACGTCGGAACCGCCGGCGTCGTCCAGGAAGAACATCTGGGCCCGGCCGCAGGCTTCGCTGACCTGCTCGACCGTCTCGATCATGCCGTCCCAGGGGTCGCCGATGAGCAGGTCGAAGGGAGCGAAGACCAGGCGCCAGCCGTCCAGTTCCGGGGTGACGAAGGCCCGCCCCACGGACTGGTCGGTGCCGTCCGGCAGGGACACCTGGATCCGCCGGCTCTCCGTCGCGTGGACGCCCGCGGCGACCGTGACGGGCCGCCGGTCGTGCAGGCCCAGGGCCTCGAAGACCCCCTCGTACGACGTTCCGGGGACGGCCATCCACCAGCCGCTGAGCGTCGACGACGGGAGACTCGGGGTCTCGTGCGGGATCTTCACCCGTATCAGCCGCTCGACCGCCGCCCGGTCGCGCTCGTCGAGTGCGTCGGCGCCGCCGCCCGCCACCAGTGCCGTCATCGCGCCCCGCCGCACTCTCGGGGACACGGCCGGGTCGCGGCGCAGGGAACGCAGCCGTGGCCGGAAGGAATCGTGCAGCAGGCGGGCGTAGTCGGACGCCTTGTACGGGACGAGGCTGCCGCGGGCGAAGCACTCCACCAGGGCCTTCAGACCGGCCTCGGAGTCCACCTGCAGTCTGACGAGCCCTTGGAAACCATTGCTGGACTTCCTGTGTTCCGGATCGGCCGCCAGGACCGCGTACTGGTCGGCGGAGCGCTCGTCGAACACCCCGAGGAACCGCCCCGCCTGCCAGTCCGGCACCTCCTTGCGCCGCCAGGCCGCCAGTACGCCGTCGAAGGCCGGCGGCCCGATGTGCCGCAACGCCCGCATGGCCGGCTGGAGATCAGCGGTCCGCCGCACGTGGGCCACGCCGCGCAGCAGTTCCGGCACCACACTGTCCGCCTGCTCCGCCAGCCGTGCCGCAGCGGCCTCCACGCGCGCGTCGTCGTCGCTGTCCAGGTCCTCGAAAAGGGTTTCGATCTTCATGAGGCAGCACAGTAGCCCCAGCCACTGACTGTGGCCGAGGCGTTCGGAGATGACCCGCATCGGGCCCGCGGCGACGGCATCGGCACCGGCTTGTACTCCACGGTGTTCGGACGGGTGTTCCCCAGGGTGAAGGTCGACAGCGAGAAGAACAGCGGGTTGCCGATGCTCAGTTGTGCCCCGGGGCGGACCGCGTGCTCGATCCCCCGCGAGCCGCACCGGGGCCTGTCCGGCGGGTCTTGCCGGACAGGCCCAGGATCCCGAGGAGGGATCAGCGCTTGAGCATGAAGGTGAAGTCGCCGGAGAGCTTGCCGCTCAGCCGGACTGTCGAGACGATTTTCCCTTCCGTGAGCAGTCTCTCGACCTCGGCCCGCGAAAGACCGCAGCCTTCAGCGATCAGCCGCACCGGCCGGACGGGGATCCGCGCCTCGAAGCGGGCCGAGACGTCGATCGCCTCGCGGTCCCGGTGATCCGATCCGCCGGTGTCGAGGCGCCAGGCGTTGTCCCAGTCGAGGGCGATGCGATTGCGTCGTCGTACGACCGGATCCTGGAGCAACTCGGCGGCCAGACCGGGATCGTTGTCATGCAGCCGGTCCAGCAGTTCAGGTCGTACGGAGCGCACGTTCATCCGCTCCAGGACCGTGAGCTTTGTGGTTTCCCCGCACGTGGTACAGAGTGCGAGGAGCCAGGCGTCGATGAGCTTGTGGTTTGCGTTGACGCGGAATTTGCCGCTGGTGCGGAAGCGTTCGGACGCGCACGAATGGCAGCGACGGAGAACGAGCGGCAGGCAGGTGGGAACGACCACCCAGTTTTCGAGCACAGAAGTACACCGGTTTCAGTGAGAAAGTCCGCAGCAGAAAGGAGCGCGGCGCACAGGCGCGACGCGCGACAGATCAGCACTCGGGAGGTCTCACACGGTGTACAACGGAACGTCCTTGCCCAGACGACTTGTTCGGCAGCACGGTAATGGCGCACAGCGGCGCTGTTCCACTGGTTTTTGAACGCCTCACCACCACGATGCCGGAACGCCGTCGAGAAGGGGCCGGGTCCAGTGAAACCGCACCGCCCGGCGGTCTGCTCGGTGGACGCTCAGGCGCACTTGGGCCGCGATGCCGACGAGGGTGAGCGGATCGGCCGGGCGGTCCCGCACGGTGGCAGCACGTTTGCGGACGGCAGCGTGCTCACTCCCCGTACGCGTGGTTCCGGCCCCGGGGCCGGCAGCGGACGCAGGAAGTGTCGATGTCGCCGTACGGCGCCGGATCGGGATCAGGTGAATCGAAGTTCGATGGTCCCCTTTTCCCGCTCGAACTGGGAGTGTTCCGAAGCGACCGGCCGGGCAGCCGGTCCTGGTCAGCCGGTCCTGGTCGCGAAAGGGCCGCCTTCGCCGAACGCGAGCCGCCCGAAGTTCTCGGCAATGCGGCGGTGTCCTGCCGGATCAGGATGGACCTCGTCGGGCAGCGGGAATTCTGCGTACTCCTTCTCCCCGTAGAGGTCCCGGCCGTCGAGGTAGTGCAGGTTCGGGTCGTCGGCCGCCCGCTGCTCGACGATCCGGGCGAGTGCGTCGCGGATGATGTTGAGCGTCAGGCGCCCGGCGGCGCGTTCGGCCGGATCGCCCGTCGCCTTGAACCGCAGGGCGCCGCCGTCGAAGTCGGGCGCGAGAGGACCGGGAGTGTCCTCCTGCACCGGGCACAGGACGGGGGACACGACCAGCAGCGGCGTGGTCGGATGCCCCTCGCGGATGGTGTCGAGGAAGCCGTGGACCGCGGGCGAGAAGGCGCGAAGGCGCATGACGTCGCCGTTGACGATGTTGATGCCGACCTTGACGCTGATCAGGTCCGCGGGAGCGTCCCTCATCGCACGGGCCGTGAACGGGTCGAGCAGCGCGCTGCCGCCGAACCCCAGGTTGACGAGGTCCACCCGGCCCTGGGCGGCTGCCAGGGCCGGCCAGATGGCGGTCGGATGCGTGGCGTTCGAGCCGTGGCTGATGGAACTGCCGTGGTGCAGCCACACCCGGCGCCCGCTGTCCGGAGCCTTCTCGACGGGGGCGTCGGTGCGCAGGGCGATGAGTTCGGTGATCTCCGTGTGCGGGAGCCAGATCTCGATGTCCTTGTCGCCCGTCGGCAGGCCGGTGAACCGGGCGGTGCCGGCAGGTCCCGGTGACAACTCGGAGGTCTGGGCGACCATGTCGGTGATCGTGCGTACGTTGCCGCCGGTCACCGTGGCCTGGGCGGCGAGACGGCCATCGACCAGCAGGTCGTACACACCGTCCGCCGGGGCCGGGAATCCCCGGTAGACGCGCTTGGTGGGCAGTGTGTCCAGTTCGATCGTGGTGGCCCGGGTGCGGAAGACCAACCGCACGCCGGAGGGCTGGGCCTCGGCCACGGCCAATTGGTCGTCCGGGATCTGCCTGCGCGCCCGGGCGGGCAGCCGATGGGGCAGCAGACCGTGCGCGGTCGCTTCCACGTCGAGGAGGCCGCGCAGGATGTCCGTGGTGACAGGAGTGGTGATCGTGTCGTGCTCGGTGTTCATTTCCTCAGCCTGTTGATCGAGATTTCCGAATGTTCGGTGTTCGGATGCGCCGGTGCCCGGCGCGGGCGTCCGCCTCCGGCGGTGCGGAGGACCGGTCAGGGTGTTGTGGCCCGGTTCCGCAGCAGGGCGTCGAGGGAATCCACGATCCAGGCCCAGGATTCCTGCGAGTCGGGGGCGCTGTGCTCGAAGCCGCCGGCCAGCTCCAGGCTGACGTAGCCGTGGAAGACGCTGCCCAGCATCCGCACCGCGTGCGTCTGGTCCGGCTCCGTCAGGTCGTAGCCGCGCAGGATCGCCCGCGTCATCTGTGCGTGCCGCACCCCGGCGCTGGCGGCCGCCGTCTCGGGATCGAGCCTGAGACGGGCGGCGGCGTAGCGACCCGGGTGCTCCCGCGCATAGTCGCGATAGGCATCCGCGAAGGCGGCCAGAGCGTCCTTGCCGGCACGCCCGGCCACGGCATCGGCGACCCGGTCGGCGAGTTCCTCCAGCGCGAACAGTGCGATTCGGGTCTTCAGCTCGTGGGAGTTCTTCAGGTGCGAATACAGACTCGCGACCTTGACATCGAACCGCCGGGCGAGTGCCGAGACGGTCACCTGATCGAAACCGACCTCGTCGGCCAGTTCCGCCCCCGCCAGAGTCAGACGCTCCGGTGTCAGCCCCACTCTAACCATAATCTTCCTCCTGTTCGACGATAACCATTATGCATTTGCCTATAGATATTAGGCAAACTGGCGTGTCCTTCATGAAGCCCCTGTCCGGACTTCCTCGGCTGGAGGGACCCCAGGGCCCCGACCGGGCCTACCTCGTCACCGAGTTGGACGGCCGTCCGACGGAGTCGCTCAGCCTGGAGGAGAAGATCCGGCGGACCGTCGTGAACCTCACGGCGTTCATCGCCAGGGTCACCGCATGAGCCGACGACCGACGGCCGGCGGTACTGGCGGGGTGCGGTGCGGCCGGGGGCACGTTCCTGTGGTCGTTCGGCAAGGCCGACGGGCTGCTTGAGCGGTCCCGATCGCACACGCCACCGACGCCGCCGGTTCGCTGCGCATCCCCGCCGCCTGCAACGGCCGATCCGGACCAAAGCCCACCCGTGGCCGGGTCTGCACGGGCCGCGACGCCGACGAGGTCTTCAACGGTCTGGCCGTCCACGGCAGCGTCAGTCGCACCGTACGCGACAGTGCGGCGCCGCTCGAGCGGATCCCCCGTCGAGTCCTCGCCCCTCGAACCGCTGACCCTTGCCGGACAACTCGAACAGGCTGCCCCGTGGTCGGGCCGCACCCCCACGGCGCGGGCAGGGAACGGGACGGGTCACCGAGGAGTTCGGCACAGGCCGACGCACGCCGCGGTCCCCGTCGAGCCGACGACTATGCGAACCGCGTGGTGAGCGCGGCGGGCTCGCCGAGGTGCGCGGCCGCCGTGCGCCATGCCGTGGTCACCGCGGTGCGGGCCCGCGCGGTACACGCTGCGGTGTCACCCACCAGGGCCAGCGGCGCGGCCACGTGGACGTGCAGATCCGGCCGGCGCGCGGGTGCTGTCGCCAGACCGGCGAGCTGCTTCACCACACCACCGGAGGTGATCCGTCGCGCGCCGGCCTGGCCGACCGGAACGACGGGGGCGCCGGTGCGCTCGACGAGCCTGGCCAGGCCGCTGCGGAAGCTGCCGGGGGCCGCCTCCGCGGCGTCCTTGCGGCGGGGCAGCCCGCCCTCGGCGTAGATGAGCAGGCACCTGCCCCGATCGAGGGCCCGGGCGGCGAGGTCGAGCGCGGCCGCGGCCCGCCGGTCGCCGCGGTGTACGGGAATGTGCCCTTCGCGGGCGAGGGAGCGGCCGAGTACGGGGACGCGCCACAGGCCTGCGGCCGCCATGACGACCGGTTCGGCACCGAGGCGACGCAGCGCGGCGATCACGACGGCGGGGTCCGCGAGGGACGTGTGGTTCGCACAGATGATGCTGCCCGGTGCGATTTCGCAGCCGGGGTCGGTGGTCACCGACAGGCGGCCGAAAGCGGGCACCAGGATGTCGGCGATGCGGCTGAGCACGGAGCGGCCTCCAGATCTCGACGGTGTCGGTCCTCATCGTCGGTGGCCGGGTGCCGCCCTGGCCTGAGCCGCCGTACTCATCTTCCCGGTCCCGCCGTATCCGGCACTGCGCCGGGTGCGGCGGGACCGCCGACGGGTGCGGTGCGGGCGCTGTTCGCGAGGGCGCGCATGCGCTGGTCCCGGTGGGCCCGCGCGCCCGCCTCCGCGGGCCGTTGCCGTCCGGTACGGCGCGGTGCCGGACGCTCGCTCAGCGATAGTCGTCCGGGGAACCGTCCTTGCCGCCGTAGGTGACGTCCTCGAAGTACGCCCAGGCGTCCGGCCGACTCCCGTCGATGTCCCGTACGCCGTAGGCCCTGGCGAGCTCTGCGCTGGAGGTGGACTTCCCGTTCCAGCGGGCGGCCCGGTCCGGGTCGGCGGCGAGCGCGGCGACCGCGCGGGCGAGGTAGTGCGGCGATTCGGCGATCGCGAAGCCCGGTTCCTGGGCGACGGCGTCGCGCCAGTTCTCCTCGCTCACACCGAAGTGGGCGAGCATCTGCTCCGAGCGCAGGAAGCCCGGTGTGACGGCGACCGCCGTCCCCCCGTACTCCGCCAGTTCCTCGCCCAGTCCGAAGGCGATCCGGATCGGGGCGTTCTTCGCGAGGTCGTAGTAGAGGTTCTCGCGGTAACGGCGATTGGAGACCGCTGTGCCGTCGGTGACCTCCACGTGCAGGGGCGCGTCGGAGCGGACCAGGAGCGGGAGGGCGAGCGCTGCGGTGATCACGTGCGAGCGCACCCCGAGTTCCAGGATGCGCAGGCCGTCGGCGAGCGGTGTCTCCCAGCTCTTCTTGCCGAAGACGGAGCCGACGAGCAGGTGCTCACCGCCCCAGAGGTCGTTGACCAGGATGTCGAGCCGCCCCTGCTCGCGGTCGATCCGCTCGACGAGGGCGCGTACCCGGTCCTCGTCCAGGTGATCGGTGGGCACGGCGATGCCGGTGCCGCCGGCCGCGGTGACCAGTTCCGCGGTCTCCTCGATGGTCTCCGTGGTCCGGCCGACCTCACTGGCGTGCTCGCGGGTGGTGCGCCCGGTGACGTACACGGTGGCGCCGGCCCGGCCGAGCTCGACGGCGAGGGCACGTCCCGCGCCGCGGGTGGCCCCGGCGACGAGCGCGATCCGGCCGGCGAGCGGGGCGTCCTGGCCGTTGTGCTGGGTGTTCCTGTGCTTGTCCATGGCACCACCGTGCACGTTAAAGGCGACAGATCATGTCGCCTTTTCCTGGGAGGTTTCCATGTGTCCTGCGGGCGGGGGAGTCCCACGGGGCCGACGCGGAAGCGATGGTGACGAGTCCGCGTCGACCGTGTCCGTGGTCAGTACGTCCGGTTCCTGCCGCGACTTCGTCAGCCCGCGAACCGGGCCATCCACGCCTCGATCTCGTCCGCCGCCCTCGGCAGGCCCGCCGACAGGTTCTCGTGACCGTCCTCGGTGACGACCAGGTCGTCCTCGATCCGGACGCCGATGCCGCGCCACTCCTCGGGCACGGTGAGGTCGTCCGGCTGGAAGTACAGGCCGGGCTCCACGGTGAGCACCATGCCCGGCTCCAGCACGCCGTCGACGTACTCCTCGTGCCTGGCCTCCGCGCAGTCGTGGACGTCCAGACCGAGCATGTGACCGGTGCCCGCCATGGTGAAGCGGCGCTGGAGACCGAGCTCGTACGCACGGTCGGCCGGGCCCTCGATGAAGCCCCACTCGACCAGCCGCGCCGCCAGGTGACGCTGGGACGCCTCGTGGAAGTCCCGGTACGCGGCACCCGGTTTGACCGCTGCCATACCGGCCTCCTGCGCCTCGTACACCGCGTCGTAGACCTTGCGCTGCAGAGGTGTGAAGGTGCCGCTGATCGGAAGCGTGCGCGTGACGTCGGCGGTGTAGAGGGTGTGCGTCTCCACGCCCGCGTCGAGCAGGAGCAGTTCCCCGGGGCGCACCGGACCGTCGTTGTCCGTCCAGTGCATGATCGTGGCGTGCTCGCCCGCGGCGCAGATCGAGCCGTAACCGACTGCGTTGCCCTCCAGGCGTGCGCGGCGGAAGAACGTGCCCTCGATCCACCGCTCGGTCGAAGCGATCGCCGTGGAGAGGTCACCGATCACATCGGTGAACCCGCGCACCGTGGAGTCCACGGCCTTGCGGAGTTCGGCGATCTCCCAGTCGTCCTTGACGAGGCGGAGATCGCTGAGTGCCTCTTCGAGTTCGGCGTCGCGCTCCTCCTCGGTGGTGACGGCGGCCTCCAGGGCCGGGTCGACACCGCGGACGATCCGGGTCGGCGCATCGGAGGCGGCGGCCAGGTCGTCGGCCGCCGTACGGACGTCCCGGCACGGCAGGCCGAGCACGAGCTCCGACTCGGCGAGGGAACGGCGCCGGCCCATCCACAGCTCCGCCGTGGAACCGGTCCAGAACTCGTCGTTGTCCCGGCTGTCCCGCGGCAACTGGTAGCAGTAGGCGTCATGGCCGCCGTCCGCACGGGGTTCGAGGACGAGAGCGCCGTCCCGGGCCTGGTCCCCGGTCATGTGCACGTAGCCCGAGTACGGCCGGAACGGGTAGGTGTCGTCGTTGGAACGGACCTTGAGATTCCCCGAGGGAACGACGAGGCGCTCGCCGGGAAAGCGCGCGGAGAGCGCGGCGCGGCGACGGTCCGCGTAGGGGGCCTGCTCGTCGGGCCGCAGGTCGTGCCGCTCGGTGTCCGCCCACCCCGTCCGCATCAGAGCGGACAGTTCCTCGGAGATCCCTGAGTAGAGACCGTTCTTGCGGCGTTTCGCCACGGCGTACACCTTCTTCCGGGTGGATTTCCTCAGTGACGAGGGGTGGCGCGAGCCGTCCGGACGGCCTTGCTCCCGGCGCGGCGGATCGGAACCCCTCGCTGCCGCCGTTCGTCGGCGGCCCCCGGACGGTATCCCGCACCACCCCCGATCGGTGCCCGGAAATGCCACTGGCACGGATCGGCCACAGCCCTGACCGGAGTCACCGACAATGAGACATATGGTGAACGTGAAACTCGGCGAGGCTCTCCGGCTTCTGGGAATCGATCACTCGGCGAGCCGGGTCTATCTGGCGCTGCTCGAACTGGCGCCGGCTCCGCTGAGCGAGATCGAGGCGGCGTCCGGTCTGGGCGGTGCGGAACTGGCCGAGGCGTACGGTGCGCTGGTCGACGCCGGTCTCGCCAGTGCCGCCGAGGAAGGCGGGGACATGGTGGCCCCGGTTCCGCCCACCGCGGGCCTGGAGATCCTCGCCCGGCACCGGGCGGCCGAGATCGAGGAGTCCCGCATCACCGTCGGGGGCGCGTTCGAGTCGTTCCGGCGGCAGCGGCTCGCCGCCTACAACGACCACCTCGTCGAGGTCGTCACGGGCGAGGCCATCGGCCCCAGGATGCGTCACGCCTGGGCGAGCGCCCGGGAGCAGATCCGGCAGTTCGAGTCACCGCCGTACTTCCCCCTGCCCGGAGCCACGGACGACGCGCTGGCCACGCTCGCCCGCGGTGTGACGCAGCGCGTCGTGTACTCGCGGGAGTCGCTGGAGCATCCGGGCCACCTGAAGGACGTCATCGAACCGTGCGTCAAGGCCGGTGAACAGGCCAGGGTACTGCCGTCGGTCCCGGTCAAACTCGTGATCATCGACGAGGCGTACGCGCTCGTGTCGTTGTCCATCAAAGAGGCCGACGTGCACAACACCATGCTGGTCGTGCAGCCGTGCGGCCTGCTCTCCGCCCTCGTGGCGCTGTTCGAGCAGTCCTGGCAGAACGCCCTGCCGTTCCACGGCCGCACCACGCACCCGGGCGGTCTGCAACCCGCCGACCGCCGACTGCTGTGGCTCCTCGCGGGCGGCGCGGGCGACGACGTCATCGCCCGCGAACTGGGAATCAGCCGTCGCACGCTGTTCCGTCGCCTGCAGATCCTGATGGCCCGGCTGGGCGCCGCGAACCGCTTCCAGATGGCCTTGCAGGCACAGCGCTCCGGATGGTTGTGAGAAGCGGACCGGAGCCGCACCGCACGGACACGGTGTGCCGCGCCGGCGACACACTGACAGCAGTCATCTGCACGCTGTGTGTTCGATCGGTGTCAGGATGATGACGCGTCCGCGTACCCCGGGGTCAGGAGGACCATGACCGCCGACGAGAAGTCCCTTCCCCTGCACCGGCTGACGTTCGCCGCCCCGGGCCCGCCCCGGCGCACAACGCTGCCCGGCGGCAGCCCTGCGTGGCACTTCACCCGCTACGACGACGTCCGCCAGGTGCTGGCCGAGGACCGGTTCACCCGAGCCCTGCTGCCGGCGACGGCCACCTCGCCCCTCATCGAAACCCCCGACGCCATGACCAAGCAGGACGGCGCCGGGCACCTGCGACTGCGCCACACCGCCAAAGGGGTCCTCACCCCTCGGGGGGTCGGCCGGTTGACGCCCATGGTCGCCGAGGTCACCGACCGGCTCGTCGCCGACCTCGCCGAGCACGGCCCGCCCACAGACCTCGTCGACCACTACAGCCGATCCCTGCCCATCGCAGTCATGAACAAGCTGCTCGGGGTCCACGACATCGACGACACCCGGCTGCTGCGCTGGACCGAGCTCGCCTTTCCCGACCCCTCCGTTCCCGAGGACGAAACCGCGGAAGCCGCACGGGAGTTCACCGAACTCGCCACCTGCCTCATGGCCGAACGCCGAAGCACCCCCGGCCCGGACCTGATCAGCACCCTCGTACGGACCGCCGACCGCGAAGGCGGCATCCCCGAATCCCGACTCGTCAACTTCGTCAGCACGCTCGTGGCGGCCGGCTACGACACCACCATGACCATGCTGGGCAACGCCCTCCTCTACCTCCTGGACGGACGCCCGCAGGACTGGGCCCGCCTGGGCACCGACGAAGCGGCCGCCGGAGTACTGGCCGACCGTCTGACCCACCTGATCCCGCTCAACGACCCCGCGAAACACTTCAACCCGTTGCGCGCCACCGAAGACCTGGAGATCGGAGGCGTGACCATCCGGGCCGGAGACCTCGTCACCCTCGACCGCGGCGCGGCCAACCGTGACCCCGCGGCCTTCCCCGGTGCCCCCTTCGCCGACCTGTTCGCCCCGTTGGAACACCCCACCCTCGCTTTCGGCGGAGGACAGCACTACTGCCTGGGTGTCTCTCTGGCCCGTACGGAACTCCGCCTCGCCCTGCACCGGCTGGCCGCCCGGCTCCCCGATCTGCGCCTGACCGTGCCGGCCGATGCCGTCGAGTGGCGCAGGAGCGCTCTCACCCGGAGCCCCCGGCACCTGCCGGTGACCTGGTAGTCGCCTCGATCGTTCCGACGGGCCGCGTTGCTCCCGGGCGGTGCTGCCACCCGGACGGCTTCGTGCGGCGGGAACCCGTACGGCCGGCCGATCGTCATGCAGGGCATGCCTTCCGCCCTCATTCTTGGTTTCGACCCGCACGCGGTGCCCGGTATGGACGGGGACGCCATGCGTGCTGTCCTGGACGAGGAGCTCGCCCGTTTCGGCGAACATGCCGTCGACGCTTCCATGACTCTGATCGCGCCGGACGGATCAGCCGAGTCCACGGTGGTCGCGGCATTGTCCCAACGGGACTGGGACGTCGTCGTCATCGGGGGCGGGATACGCAAGCCCGAGCCGCTCGTGATGTTCTTCGAACAGATCGTGAACCTCGTCCGGAAGCATGCTCCAGGAGCCGCGATCGCGTTCAACACCAGCGGCGGTGACAGCGTCGAGGCAGCCGAGCGGTGGCTGTGAACCTCGTGCGGCCGGAAGTCCGGCGAGCGAGTAATCGGTTGCCCAGGGGCGATGGTGGTGGATCCAATGACCGGCATGATCACCCGGGCGCGCCCGCCGCGGCGAGACGTGACCTACGCGAACCGCCGGCCCCGGCCGGAATACGATCCGGCCGGAACACGACCGCACCATGCCAGGGGAGACGCCACCCGATGAACAAGCCCTCGTCGCCTTCCGGAGCGGAGCACGCGGCCGCGTCGCCCGTCCGCCTGGGCGCTCTTGTCCCGCTGACGCGGCCCGGCTGGGTCGGAGCGGGCCGACACCTGCTCGCAGGACTCGACCTGGCGGTCCGCGAGGTCAACGAGACCGGGGGGATCGGCGGCAGGCCGCTGGAGCTGGTGGTCCGGGACACCGCGGCCGACCCGGAGCGCGCCGCGGCGGCCGTGGACGAACTGGCCGGCCTGGGCGTGGCCGCAGTGGCGGGCGAGTACCACAGTGTCGTCGCCCGCGCCGCCGCCGCCCGGGCCGACGCCCTCGGCGTACCGTTCCTCTGCTCGTCCGCTGTGCTCGACGCGCTCACCGACGAGCCGACGGAGTGGGTCGCGCGCCTTGCCCCGGCCCAGTCCCGCGGCTGGCGTGTCTACGCGGACTTCCTCCTCGGCGCGGGCCGGCGCCGGATCGCCGTGGCGACCCAGCCGAGCGTCTACTGGGCGTCCGGGACCCGCCTCCTGCGGGATCACCTCGTTTCCCGCGGCGGCACGGTCGTCGAACTCGACACGAACGCGCTCAGCCCCGAGGCCCTGTGCGACGCGCTCGTCGAGCACGACGTGACGGCGCTCCTCCTGCTGGTCGGCCATCCGGAGCCGGCGGTGACCGTCGTCAGGGCCGTCCGGGGAGACGGGCGACTCGCGGAGATCCTCATCGGCGCTCCGGCCGGACAACCGGAATTCGCCGAATGGGCCGCGGCGCTGGGCGAGGACGGTGCCGGGATCCCGTTCCTGCGCTACCTGCCCGAACGGATCGGTCCGCTCGGCGAACGCGTCGGCAGGGAACTCCGCGCGCGGCTGGGCGAAACGCCCTCCTTCGTCGCGTTCGAGGGCTGGGACACCGTCGCCGTCCTCGCCGCGATACTGCGTTCCCGCGGCACGGACCGCGCGGGCATCGCCGATTCATGGCCCCGCGTGGCGATCGAGGGCACCCGCGGACCGATCCGGTTCTCCCGTGCGCCGGGCATCGGCGTACGGCAATGGGTCTGGCCACCTGTCCAGGTCGTCGACCGGGACCCGGCGGACCCCGATCGCTTCCGGATCCTCCGTACCGGCTGAGAGAGCACGGACGTCCGGCTGCCCGGAGCTCTCCGGACTCGACGCTGTCCACCTGTCCGCGTCTCCGTACGGGCTCTCGGCTTCGCGGTGAGGGCCGCGACCGCATCTCCGACCGGGCATACCGATCACGGGCGTTGCGTTCCGCGGCGGCATGCCACCAGCCAGGCGGAGATGTGCCTGTGACTCGGGCGGTGGGCTGGTCGGGATGGAGCCCGAGCCGCCGCAGAGCTCCGGCGTGGGCGCGGACGTCGAACCAGCCGTGCCAGTGGCCGTCGGGGCCGATGCCACAGGCCAAACCCCATTGGATCTCGTCCGGTTCGAAGGGCATCCAGTCGATGCCGCGGTCGCGCAGTCAAACGCGGGCAGCCGCCATCGGGCGGAGGCGGCCCGGCAGATTCTCGTAGGCGGCGATGGTGATCCAGTCGTCGATCGGCGTGTCCACGGCGTCCATGATGCCGGGCGGCCGAGCAGGTGTCACCGGGCGGGCCGGGGCGCGGTGGACGCGGTGGACGATCTGCCCGTCCCAAGTGGTTGGGAGGCGTGTCCCGGCCACGCCCGGAAGAGCGTGGCCGGGACAGTCATTCCTCGCAACCGGATGTCAACTCGTCACAGGATCTGGATGGCGACGACCTTCGGCGGGCGGTTCGGGAAGGTGATGTCGTGCCAGCGCTCGATCTTCACCGAGTCACCGTTGGCGTCGTAGTAGATCAGGTCGTTGTTGCCGGTGGAGATCCGGTCGACCCACCACCCGCCGAAGTCGGTCTTCCCGGCGTTCGCGTAGCAGTCGACGCTGTCACGGCCGTCGGAGTGCGACCAGATCTTCAAGAAGTTCTCCCCGCCGACACACTGGACGTGGTCGATGGCGAAGGCGTTACCGCTCGGCATGCTGATGGTCAGCGCGGCAGCTGTGGCGAGCGCCACGGCCATGGAACGCACGACCCTCTTGCTTTTCGAAATCACGGATTCCCTTTCACACGAAGGCCGGCGCACGGGCCGGCCCTCTGGGCGGTGTTGCGTCATGACGGAACGCTGCTTCGTCGGGCCGACAACCGGATACGACACGTCAAGGAGCCCTGGGACTCCATCGGGCAGCTCGAGCGATGCGGTGTTCACGCTACAAACGACAAGACCCCCATACCGGCCACATCAAAGGAAAACGCATCAGATAGGTGATAATTGGAGGCGATGCCGTGACGTACGGTCAGCGCAGCCGGAACGCCGGACCCCGAGGGGTGAAGGTGAGCGGCGCTTTCCCGGGGACGAGGTACGCGTGTTCGGTATGGACGCGGAGCACGTCGCGGTAGCCGTCCGTACCGCCCGGCACGAGGAACATGGTGATGTGCTGCGGTTCGGGCCAGGTCGCAGGCCTGGCCAGGGCGAACTCCGGCCCGCGCCTGGGCGGGCGGCCTCGCCCGCCTTCATGGCCTTGGCTTCGATCAGCAGCGTCTCTTGACGGCGGGTGCGGGGTGCGCGGGGCAGCCGCCCACGCCCGCACCTCTCCCAGGGGTGTCCTCAGAACCGGCTGCCGAGCCACTGGTGGACGGCGAGTGCGGTGGAACGGGCGTGCTCCTCCAGCATGGTGAAGTGGTCCCCCGGCACGGTGATCTCGGTGTGCGGCCGGTTCCAGTCCGGGGCCGGGGCGGCGTCGGGCAGCGGGTCGCGGGCCCTCACATAGAGGGTGGGACAGGCGAGCGGTGCGGGCCTCCAGTCACGGAAGAGCTCGAAGTACCCTGCCATGGCGGTGAGCCGGGCCGGGCTGGCAGAGGCGAACTTCGCCGCCCGGCGCAGCATGTCCGACGTCATCGCTGAGAGCGCCTGCTCCTGGTCACCGTGACCGGGGGGATAGGTGTCCACCAGGACGACGGCCACCGGGTCCGCACCCTCGGACTCCAGACGCTCGGCCACGGCGTGGGCCACCCAGCCACCGGCCGACCGCCCCAGCAGTACCAGGGGGCCCTCGGCCGCGGCTGTCCGGACGGCCGCGGCCTCGGCGGTGACGAGAGCGTCCAGCGTGCCGGGCAGAGCCTCCTGGGGTTCGAACCCCGGGTGCCGCACCGCCGATACCGGCCGCAGCCCTCGCAGCCCGGCACCGAGGCGCGCGTACTCCTGCGGTCCGGACAGTGCGCTGAGCGCGGGGAAGCAGACCAGCCGGGGCCCCGTACCGCCCGCCGCGAGCATGACGGGTTCGTGCGTCGCACCGGGCGCCCCGGGCCGGTCGAAGACCGGGCGGAGACGCGCGGCGACGGTGAGGAGCACCATGCCGTCCCAGCTCCGGCCCCGGGCGCATGCGGTACGGAAGAGCGCGCCCAGGGAGTCCGGGGCTTCCCCGGCATGCGGTGCCTCGGCGACCTGCCCCCGGGCGTCCGGCGAACCGTCCGCCCCCAAGCCGCTTTCCGGACCGTCGTGCGCCGGCCGGCCGGGGGAGTCCGGAGAGCCGGCGGCCTCGGGCCGTGCCCGGCCGTCGGACGCGGCACCCGCGGAAGGCGCCCCGGCGGCATATCGCCGCGTCAGCTCGGCGGCGAGCGCACGCGGCGTCGGGAAGTCGAACAGCAGCGTGGACGGCAGGGCGAGCCCCGTCCACGACGCGAGCTCGTTGCGCAGATCGACCGCGGCCAGGGAATCCAGCCCCAGGTCCGCCAGCAGGGCGTCCTCGTCGATCTCGTCCGCCTCCTCCCGATGACCCAGGACGCGGGCCGCCAGGCTCCGGACCTCGGCGAGGAGCATCGCGCGCGTCTCGGCAGGGGAAGCAGCCGCCGACGGCCGACCGCGCCGGTCTCCACCCCGGGTGCCCGTGTCGTCGCCATCGACGGCGTCGCCGGCAGGAGTACGGAGTCGGTTCGCCGCCGTCCCACCGGCGCCGGGAGCGGCCGGGGTCAAGCGGGCCGCCACCACCACGGGTTCGTCACCGGCCACGGCCGCGTCGAAGAGAGCCAGGCCCTCTTCAGGCCCGAGCGGGGCGAACCCGGAACGGGCCATTCGCCGCAGATCCGCGTCGCCGAGGTGCGCCATCATGCCGTCGCTCTGCTGCCAGGGGCCCCAGACGATCGACGTACCGGGCAGTCCGAGCCGCCCGCGGTGCCGCGCCAGGGCATCCAGCACACAGTTGGCCGCGGCGTAATTGGCCTGGCCCGCGGAGCCGAACGTACCCGCCACCGAGGAGAACAGCGCGAACACGGCCAGGTCGTGACCCCGGGTCAGTTCGTGCAGGGCGAGGGCGGCGTCCGCCTTGGGGCGCATCACCCGCCTCATCCGGTCGGTGGTGAGCGCAGCGACGACCCCGTCGTCCAGCACCCCCGCGGTGTGCACGACGCCGGTCAGCGGGTGGGCCGCCGGGACCGAGTCGAGCAGGGCCGCGAGCGCGGTCCGGTCGGCGACGTCACAGGCGTGAACGGTCGCCCGGGCGCCCGCCTCGTGCAACTCCGCGACGAGTTCCCGCGCCCCCGGAGCATCCGGCCCGCGCCGGCCGGCGAGCAGCAGATGCCGGACGCCGTGCGCGGTGACCAGGTGCCGCGCCACCAGCATCCCCAGGGAGCCGGTGCCGCCGGTGACCAGGACGGTGCCCTCCGGGTCGAGCGTCCGCCTCTTCCGTGGCTTCGGCGCCGACTCGGCCAGCGGCACCAGCTTCGGCACGTACACCGTCCCCCGGCGTACGGCCGCCTCCGGCACCGGAGAGGCCAGCAGGGAGAGCAGGGCACTCCAGGAGTCGGGGTGCTCGTCCACGTCGATCAGGGCGAAGCGGCCCGGATTCTCCCGCAGTGCCGAGCGGACCAGTCCCCACACCGGCGTGTGCGACGGCACGGGCGCCGTCCCGCCGGACCGGCCGTCACTCCCGCGACCGGCACCATCCCCAGGAAGTCCGTCATAGGCCGGGGCGACGGCACCGGACGTCACGAGGACGAGACGCGAGCGGGACAGCCGCGGCTCGGCGAGCCACTCCTGTACGAGCCTCAGCGCCCGGTCAGCTGCCCGCAGCAAACCGGCAGCCTGGTCATCCTGTTCGCCTCCGGTCGTGTCCGGCGGCGGGCACGGTGCCACGACGACGGCCGACGACGCGTCGCACGCCGACGGGCCGGGGTACACCGGCACGCCGGAACCCGGCGGAGCCAGAGCATCCACCAGCTGTGTGCCCGTCTCGCCCAGGACTCCCCAGCGCGGCATCACCACGGGTGCGGACGGTCCGGCCGACGCCACCCAGTCCGTCCGGTGGAGAGCACCGGTGACGGCGTCCGCCGTCGCCCCGGTACGCGGAAGAGGCCGGAGCGCCAGCGCACGTACCGTCGCGACCGGTGAGCCCGTCTCGTCGGCCAGCTCCACCCCGGCCCGACCGTCCGGGCCGGGGGCCACCCGAACCCGCAGGCGCCGCACCCCAGCGGTGTGCACACGCACCCCGCTGAAGGCGAACGGCAGCGACAGGTCGCCGTCCGCCGGGCCGGCTGCCGCGACCAGGCCGTCCAGGGCCAGGGCGTGCAGCGCCGCGTCGAGCAGTGCGGGATGCAGGACGAACTCCGGGCCGTCCGCCTCCCGCCGCGGAGCCCGGGCCGCTTCGGGAAGCGCGACGTCCGCGTACAGCTCTTCCCCGTGCCTCCAGACGGCGCTCATGCCCCGGAAGGCGGGGCCGTAACGCAGCCCGTCGGCGGCCAGTCGCTCGTACGGTCCGGACCCCGGGCCGTCGGCATACAGGGGCATCGCCGCCTCCGGCGGCCAGGGCCCGTCCGGCCGGGGCGCGCCGTCGGCCTCGCCCGCGGACGCTTCCCGGTGCGCGGGCGGCTGCGCCGGCGAAAGAGTGCCGGTGGCGTTCCGGACCCAGGGCCCGTCACCCGCCGGAGTGTGCGGCCGGGAGTGGAAGAGCACAGTCCGCCGCCCCGACTCGTCCGCCCCCGCCACCCTCACCTGCACGGCGACGGAACCGGCGACGGGCAGCGGCAGCGGCGCGGTCAGCACGAGCTCGTCCAGGACGGCCGCACCCGCCAGCCCGCCCGCGTGGAGAGCCATTTCGACGAACGCGGTGGCCGGCAGCAGGACCTCCCCGGCCACCACATGGTCGGCGAGCCACGGCTGTTCCCGCACCGAGAGCAACCCGCTCAGCAGCAGCCCGTCGTCGTCGGCCGTGCGGGTGCCCGACCGCAGGAAGGGATGGGCGGGCCCGGCCGTCGGTGACACGGGCGGCTGCTCCGGGTCTGCCGCCAGCCAGTACCGGCGGCGCTGGAAGGCGTACGTGGGCAGAGCGACGCGCCGCCCGCCGCACCCGGTGAAGACAGCCCGCCAGTCTACGGGGACGCCATGGGCGTGCAACGTGGCCAGCGTGTCGAGCAGGGCGTCCGCCTCCGGCCGCTTCCCGCGCAGCGTCGGCAGAACCAGCGGGACCGGGCCCCGCTCGCCACCGCCCGCCTCACCCGTGTCCGGGCCGTCCGACTCCGGCCCGGGCACGGCGAGGCAATCGCGTACCAGGCCGGTGAGCACCCCGTCCGGCCCCAGTTCGACGTACTGTGCCGCGCCCTGCTCACCCAGGTACGCCACCGAATCGGCGAAGCGGACCGGACGGCGGACATGGTCCACCCAGAACTCCGGCGTGCAGACCTCCTCGACGGTGGCCGCCCGGCCCGCCACAGCGGTGATCAGAGGCAGCCGCGGCGCGGCGAAGGAAAGCCGCCGGACCACGTCCGCGAACTCGGCCAGCGCGGGCTCCATCCGAGCGGAATGGAAGGCATGACCGACCCGCAGAGGCGTCACCGAACGGCCCCGCTCCCGGAAGTAAGCGGCCACCTCCCGCACCGCCGGCTCGTCGCCGGAGACAACCACCGAGGCAGGTCCGTTGACCGCGGCGATCTCCACCGCACCCCCGGTCCCGGAAAGGCGGGCAGCCACCTCGTCCGCACCGGCGGCCACGGACGCCATCGCGCCGCCCGGTGGCAGCGCGTCCATCAGCCGGCCCCGGGCCGCCACCAACGTGCACGCGTCCGCGAGGGACAGCACCCCGGCGACATGCGCCGCCGCCACCTCGCCCACCGAGTGCCCGGCCACCAGGGCGGGACCTACTCCCCACGCCTCGAACTGCCGGAACAACGCCGTCTCCAGGGCGAAGAGCGCCGGCTGCGCGAACCGGGTCGTATCCAGCAGCGCGCCCGTCTCCGTACCGGGCCCGGCGAACATGACGTCCCGCAGCGGCACCGGCAGCAGCGGGTCGAGCAGGGCACAGCACTCGTCCAGCGCACCGGCGAAGGCCGGATGCAGATCCCGCGACTCGTACAGCTCACGGCCCATGCCGACACGCTGACTTCCCTGACCGGTGAAGAGAAAGGCCGGCGAGCCGTGGTGGCGGGAGGTGCCCGTGTGCACTCCGGACCGGCCGCCGCCCTCCGCCACGGCCCGCAGGGAGCCGAGCAGTTCGGCACGGTCGCGGGCCACCACCACGGCCCGGTGCTCCAGGGCCGCACGCGTGGTGGCGAGCGAGTACCCGATGTCCACCAGGGACGTGTCAGGAGCGGCGGCCACATGGTCGTACAGTCGTTGCGCCTGGGCCCGCAGCCCCGGCACGCTCCTCGCCGACACCGGAAGAGCCACCGCGGCCCGCCCGGGACGCGCCGCACACTCCGGCTCCACCCCGGACCCGACGGCGCCCTGCGCCGCCCCGCCGTCCGCCGGGAAGCCCGGCCGTACGGCCTCCCCGTCGGCCGGAGCCTCTTCGAGCACCACATGGGCGTTGGTGCCACTGATCCCGAACGACGACACCCCCGCGCGGCGCGGACGATTTGTCGCGGGCCACCCCTCCGGCCGGGTCAGCAACGCGATCCGCCCCGAAGACCAGTCGACCCGGGGCGTCGGCTCGTCGGCGTGCAACGTACGCGGCAGCACACCATGCCGCATCGCCTGCACCATCTTGATCACACCGGCCACTCCGGCAGCGGCCTGGGTGTGCCCGATGTTCGACTTCACCGAGCCCAACCGGAGGGGACGCTGCCGCTCCTGCCGCCCGTACGTCGCGAAGAACGCCTCCGCCTCGATGACATCGCCCAGCCGGGTACCGGTGCCGTGCGCCTCCACGGCGTCGACGTCCCCGGGAGCCAGCCCCGCGTCCGTGAGCGCCTGCCGGATCACCCGCTGCTGCGCCGGCCCGTGCGGTGCGGTCAGCCCGTTGCTCGCCCCGTCCTGGTTCACCGCCGAGCCGCGCACCACGGCCAGTACCGGAAGCCCGGCGCGGCGCGCCTCGGACAACCGGCTCAGCAGCAGCATGCCGGCACCCTCGGCCCACCCCGTCCCGTCGGCGGACGCACCGAACGCCTTGCAGCGGCCGTCCGGCGCCAGCGCCCGCTGGCGGCTGAACTCCACGAACGACGTGGGCCCCGACATCACCGTGGCGCCACCGGCCAACGCGAAGGCACACTCGCCCCGGCGCAGCGCCTGGGCCGCCAGATGCAGGGCCACCAGGGACGAGGAACATGCCGTGTCCACGGTGAGGGCCGGGCCTTCGAGACCGAAGGCGTACGCGATACGGCCCGAGGCGACGCTTCCGGCGTTGCCGAGGCCGAGGTACCCCTCGACATGCTCCGGCGTCCTTGCCAGGCCGCGCGCGTAGTCGCTGTACATCAGCCCGACGTACACCCCGGTCGCCGAGCCGTGCAGAGCGCCGGGGACGAGACCGGCGTACTCGCAGGCCTCCCACGCCACTTCGAGCAGCAGCCGGTGCTGCGGGTCCATGGCCAGCGCCTCGCGGGGCGAGATACCGAAGAAGGCGGGGTCGAAACGGTCCGCACCGGAGAGGAAACCCCCCTCGCGCACATACGTCCGTCCGGACCGCCCGGGGTCCGGGTCGTACAGCGCCTGGACGTCCCAGCCCCGGTCGGTGGGGAAGGGACCGATGGCGTCCCTCCCGTCGGCCACCAGCCGCCACAGCTCCTCGGGAGAGGTCACCTCTCCGGGATAGCGGCAGGCCATCCCCACGATCACCACGGGATCGTCGTCCGGCCGGACCGCACTCCGCTCCACGGGCCGGACGCCGGCCGGCGCGGCGGCGTTCCGTTCCCCGAGGTGGGCGGCGAGCGCCGCGGCCGTGGGGAAGTCGAAGGCGACCGCCTCGGAGAGCGGCAGACCGGTCACCGCCGACAAGCGCTCCCGCAGCACCGTCGCCGTCAGGGAGTCCATGCCCAGGTCCCGCAGCGCCGTGCTCGGCTCCACCGCCTCGGCCGTACAGCCGAGCACGGCCGCCACCTCGCCCCGCACCAGGGCCAGCAGGTCCTCCGACGGCTTCCCGGCGGCCTCCGCGCGCAGCGCCCGGGCCGGCAGGCCGGCGAGCTCCCGCCGCAGGGTCTTCCCGGAGGCGGTACGGGGAATGTCCTCCACCTCGAACAGTTCAGCGGGCACCTTGAAGCCGGACAGTTCCGCACGGCAGGCGGCGAGGATGCGCCCCCTGTCCAGTACGGCGCCCGGCTCGGCGACGAGGTAGCCGGCCGGGACCTCGCCGAAGACGGGGTGCGGGCGTCCGGCCACGGCGGCGTCCGCGACCCCCGGCAACCGCCGCAGGACCGCCTCCACTTCCGAAGGATGGATGTTCACCCCGCCCCGGATGATCAGATCACTCGCCCGGCCGGTGATCGCCAGTCCACCGGAGGCGTCGATCCTGGCCAGGTCGCCCGTGCGGAACCAGCCGTCGCGCAGGACCTCCGCGGTGGCCTCCGGCCTGCCGTGGTATCCGGCCATCACCCCGGGCCCGCTGACCCACAGCTCGCCCTCGCCCGTGTCCCGGCCGTCGGGCCCACCGCCGACCCGGACCCGGACGCCGGGCAGCACCCGGCCGCACGCCCCCGACGCCGTCGCCCCGCCCGGAGACGGCATGGTGACCGGGCCCGCCTCCGTGCTGCCGTAGTGCTCCAGATAGGGCACCTTGCAGATCGCCCCGAAGGACTCGTGGAACCCGGGCCCGGCCGCCGCGCCACCACTGACACAACCCCTCAGCGCGGGACCGCCGAGACCACCGCCACCCGCACCGCCCTCCTCGCCCCGGACCGCGTCGAGCAGCGCCGAATACGTGGTCGGCACCCCGCCGAGCAAGGTGAACGAGGCGTCCTCGCGGCGCAGTTCGCCGAGCACCCCCGCCACCGAGAACCGGGGCAGCAGCACCGCGCTCGCCCCCACCGCGGTCACCCCCAGGAAACACACGATCTGGCTCATCGCGTGATGGAGCGGCAACGGCCACAGCACACGGTCCCGTTCGGACAGGCCCAGGACACCGGCCAGGCCCGCCGCGACCGGCGAGAGCCGGTTGCGCTGGGTGGACAGGACGCCCTTGGGCGCACCGGAGGAGCCCGAGGTGTAGAGCAGCCAGGCCACTTCGTCCAGTCCGAGATCGTCCCGGGCCGGCGTCCGCGGCTCCGTACCCGCCAACGCCTCGAACCGCAGGACCCCGTTCGCGGCCTCGCCCGGGCTCCCGGCGGACCGGTCCCCGGCCTCGTCCTCGGCGCCGCCCTCGGCCACCACCACGGTCAGCCCGGGGCGCAGCGGCAGCGTTCGCCGCCGCGTCAGGCAGGCGTCGTCGGTGATGAGCACCCGTGCCCCGCTGTCGTCCAGCAGGCGGGTCAGTTCCTCCTCCGAGTTCCCGGGATCCAGAGGCACGCCCACACCGCTCGCCCGGGTGACGGCGAGCAGGCTCTCGACCGCCTCGACCCGGTTGCCGAGCAGGACGGCCACCCGGTCACCGCGCGCCACGCCGAGGCCGGCCAGGTGACCGGCCAGCCGTGCGGTCCTGCGTTCCAGCTCCCGGTAGGTCACCCGCCTGAGCCGGTCCTCGAAACAGACCTTGTCCCCGAGGCGTCGGGCGTGGTGCCCGAGCAGTTCCGGCAGTGCTGTGACGATGCCGGCGTGCCTACCCACCGAAGAACCTCCTAGAGACGACCCGCCGTTGAGGACGACGGCGAATCGCACCAGGTTGCCTCCCGGCCACGGGTCGACACCGACGAGGTACGACGCGGAGCGCTGGGCCAGCGGCACGAGCGGGCAGGGGCACGTTCCCGTCGCACCAGGAGCGTGCCGGGGATCAGGGGCGCCCGTGGCGCTTGCACGCCAGGACCTTCGTGGCTCCCCCGTCGAGGCAGACCCGCACGACCGAGGCTTTGCCAGGAACGTCCGCCGACACGATGAAGCCGAAGTTGCCGCTCTGGCCGCATACGGGGTAAGGGCTGTGGTCGACTCCCAGTTCCTTGTCGTCGGCGCCGAGAGCGTACGCCCCGGTCGCCCGGCAACTCGCCGAGTCGACCGACCTGTGCTCGCCCTGCACGCGGACCGACCGGGCGTACCAGGTGATCGTCCCCTTCGTGCAGGTGTTCCCGAAGGGGACGTCGAACCCGCTGATGGGGTAGGCGGTGGCCCGGGCACCGGCCGGGAGCGCGTCGACCGCATCCACAGGGCCTGAGGAGAGGCAAAGCGCGATGCGCGTCGGCGTCATGCCGACCAGACTTGCGGTCATGACAGCGAGGATCACCCGCATCAGCCCCGACCAGTTGCACCAGACGCCCGGCTACCACCACGTCACCGTGGTGGAGACCGGCCGGACGGCCTACCTGGCGGGTCAGTGCCCGCTCGACCGGGACGGGTCACTCGTCGGCCCGGACTCCGTCGAACTGCAGGTCGATCAGGTCGTCGTGAACGCGCTCGCGGTCCTGGGAGCGGTGCATGCCCGGCCGGAGCACGTGGTGCGTTCGGTGATCTACGTACGGAGCGACGACACGGATGTCCTGACCACCGCATGGCGCCGGCTCAACAGCTCGGCCCTCGGGCCGGCCCTCGCATCCGCGAGTACGCTCCTGGGTGTCGCACAGCTCGGCTTCACAGGGCAGTTGGTCGAGGTGGACCTCACCGTCGCGCTGCCCGGCTGAGCCGCTCTGCCGGCCGACTTCGTGGCCGGGTTTGGCCTAGGCTGAGTCAATGTCCGAAATCGGCGCGCCATCGAACGGCTCGGGTGTCGAAGAGCCCGGCGACGAAGCGGGACTGCCCGCGACCTTGCATGTCGCCGGGCTTGCGTTGAGGCGGACGGAGAGTCCTCCGTCGCTGGCCTGCTGGTCCGGCTGCTTCCCGAGGCCGGCCGGCACGGACCGGGCCGGGGTGAGTCTGGTGATCGAGCCGGCCGCCCCTCCGGAAGAGTCCACCCTCCGACTCGCCCACGACGTCGTGAGCCGTTTCGACGCCTTCGTCGAACAGGCCCTGGAGTACTGCCGCATCCGGCTCCGCGAACCACACTTCGAACTCAGCGCCGAGGAACTGAGCTGGCTGGACCTTCCGGAGTTGCCACTGGCAGTTCCCGAGGCGACCGTGTGGGCGGACCAGACCTGGGCGTTCCGCTTCGCCGAGAGCAGGTTCCGGCTGGCGGACCCCTACGGAATGCTCGTGACCTTCGACGGAACACAGCCTGTCGACGTCCAGGGCCTCGACGACGAGCAGTGAACCGGCTCGCCGCACCATCGCGAACTCGGACACACCTGGGAAGCGGACACGGCGGCGCCTGGCTGTGACCGAGTGCTTCGACCGGCCGGGCCGAGCGTTTCAGCCGACGGGCAGACCGGTCACGGCCGGGGCACCAGGTCCGACATCACGGCGAGCGGCAGCGACGGGTTGGCGGCTGCGGCTTCCGCCACCTGCCCGTCCGGGTCGGTGAGCAGCTCCGTGATGACGTGCGGCGGAAGGGCCGGATGGCGGGCGGCCAGGGGCCGCGCCTGCTTGTCGGCCAAGCAGTTGCGCAGTGCCGGTCCTGTCGCATGGCGGTGCCGGGCGACCTCGCGGAACGCTTTCCGTGCCGGGGGTTCGTGCCGGGTCAGGGCCTCCAGCAGTGCCGGAGCCGCTTCCGGGTTGGCCGCCACCGGCTGTGCCGAGGGATCGACATCGGCAGTGGTCAGCCGGCCTTGGTACGCAAGCTGTGCCGCACTCTCCTCGACGCGCGACGCAAGCGCGACCGCCTGCGCACGGCTGAGGTCCGCCCGACCGGAGAGTTCCGCGGCGATGTCAACGTCCGCGACCGCGATCAGCCGGTCGACCAGCTCGGACGGCAGGGCGGCATTGGCAGCCAGCCCGCACAGGACATGGTTCACACAGGGCATCCTGCCTGGGCCGTGACCGAACGGCTTGCGGTTTTCGGCGTCGCCGGGTCGGTGGCGGCACCCGGGCACGTCCCGAGCGCCGGCTGGAGCGCTCACAGGAGGTGGGGTGCCGCCCCGACGGCGGGTCAGCGGGTGGCGAGGAGCTTGAGCGTATCGATCACGCGGTTCGAGAAGCCCCACTCGTTGTCGTACCAGGCGACCACCTTGACGTGGCGCCCGTCCACGCGGGTCAGGGCCGAGTCGAAGATCGACGAGGCCGGATTGCCCGTGATGTCGGACGACACGAGCGGATCGTCCGAGTACTCGAGTACGCCGGCGAGCGGCCCCTCCGCTGCGAGGCGGTATGCGGCCAGGATCTCGTCGCGCGTCACGTCGCGGGCGACAGTCGTGTTGAGTTCGACGATCGAGCCCACCGGAACCGGCACGCGGATCGAGTCCCCCGACAGCTTGCCGTCGAGGTTCGGCAGCACGAGGCCGATCGCCTTGGCGGCGCCCGTCGTGGTCGGCACGATGTTGACAGCGGCGGCACGGGCCCGGCGGGCGTCACGGTGCGGACCGTCCTGCAGGTTCTGCTCCTGCGTGTAGGCGTGCACCGTCGTCATGAAGCCGTGCTCGATGCCGGCGAGGTCGTCGAGGACCGCGGCGAGCGGAGCCAGGGCGTTGGTCGTGCACGAGGCGTTCGAGACGACGGTATGCAGGTCCGGTTCGTACGCGTCCGTGTTGACCCCGAACGCGAGGGTGACGTCGGCGCCGTCCGACGGAGCACTGACGAGCACCTTCTTCGCGCCCGCGTCGAGGTGGCCGCGGGCGGCCTCGGCCGACGTGAAGCGGCCGGTCGCCTCGAGCACGATGTCCACGCCGAGCTCGGCCCACGGCAGCTGCGCCGGCTCGCGCCCGGCGAGCACCGTGACGCGACGGCCGTCCACGACGAGAGTGTCCCCGTCGACGGTCACCGGGCGACCGAGCCGGCCGGCCGTCGTGTCGTAGGAGAGCAGCCGCGCGAGGGTGGCGGGCTCCGTGAGGTCGTTGACGGCGACGACATCGAGGTCGGTGTCGCGCTCGAGCAGTGCCCGGAACACGTTGCGTCCGATGCGGCCGAATCCGTTGATGGCGATGCGAGTCATGAATGGTGTCCCTTCGTTCGCCATCAATCTCGCGTGGCGCGCCCGCCCGCGACAGCGGCATGATCGCCACGGTCCAAAAGGATCTCGCCACGTGGCAGCGGGCTACTCGCCCCGGGTGAAGGTGCGCCGGTACTCGCTCGGCGTCGTGCCGAGGATCCGCTGGAAGTGCAGGCGCAGATTGGCACCGGTGCCGAGACCGACATCGGTGGCGATCTGCTCGACGCCACGCTCCGACCGTTCGAGCAGTTCGCGGGCCAGGTCGACGCGGGCACGCATGATCCATTGCATCGGCGTGTATCCCGTGTCCTCGGCGAAACGCCGCGAGAACGTGCGCGGTGACACCGCGGCGTGCCGGGCGAGCGCTTCGAGGGTGAGGGGCTCGCCGAGCCGGTGGAGCGCCCACTCGCGCGTGGCGGCGAACCGCTCGCCGAGTGGCTCGGGCACGCTGCGTGGCACGTACTGCGCCTGACCGCCGCTGCGGTAGGGGGCCGCGACGAGGCGCCGGGCCGCATGGTTCGACGCGGCCACTCCGAGGTCGCCGCGCAGGATGTGCAGGCACAGGTCGATGCCCGAGGCGGCGCCCGCCGACGTCAGCACGCTGCCCTCGTCGACGAACAGGACGTTCTCGTCGACCTGAACGAGCGGATGCCGTGCCATCAGCGCCCGCGTGTAGTGCCAGTGCGTCGTGGCGCGCCTGCCGTCGAGCAGTCCCGTGGCGGCGAGTGCGAAGGCGCCCGTCGAGATGGCGGCGAGCCGGGCGCCCCGGGCATGGGCGGCGATCAGTGCGTCGAGGACGGCCTGCGGGGGATCGTCGCGGTCCGGGAACCGGTAGCCCGGGACGAAGACGATGTCGGCCCACTCGAGCGCGTCGAGGCCGTGGGCGACGCCGTACGACAGGCCGTCGCCGCCGGTCACGAGGCCGGGTGCCCGTCCGCACACCCGTACCTCGTACGGCATGCTCGCGCGGGTCGCGAAGACCTGCGCGGGAATTCCGACATCGAGCGGCTTCGCGCCTTCGAGCACAAGGACGGCGACGCGATACAGGCGTGAGGCTGGCACGGAAGAGAGGCTACGTGGGGTGTGCCTTCGACACGCCCACCGCGTGGACCAGGCAGATGACACCGGCCGGCCCGGAGGCGGGTCGAGGACCGGGCGGGGCGTACGACAGAATCCTGCTGTGGCGTCTTCGGGGGGCTTGGCGGAGCTGGAAGCGGGCATGGCGGAGCTGTCCACGCCGATGCGGGTGTACGTGGGGGCCGGGCGGTTCACCGACCCGGAACCCGACTTGCCGGAGCTGGCGGCCCGGATCCGTGCGCTGCTGACCGCGGTCGCGGTGGACGAGCCCTGGCGGCGCTTCCTGCCCGGATACACCCCGCCGTCCGTCCCGGAGATCTGTGCGGCGCTGGAGCCGGTGGAGACGCATGGTGCCGCCTCGTTCCTGGCCCGGGTCGCGGCTGTCGACCTGGTCTGGCCGAGCCACCGGCACCTGCCCGCCGAGGCCGCCGGGCGTGCGGCGGACCGGGTGGTGTCCCTGCTGGGACCGGAGGCCAGTTGGTGGACCAACCACGACATCGGCTGCGGCGCCGTGAACGGGCTCACCCCACTGTTCGACAGCCTGCTGGCAGGGACGAACGGTGAACACTTCGCGCTGGCCCTGCAGATCGCCGACGACTGACAGTCCCTGTCGCAGGGATGATCACCAGTACCTACGCGAACCCGCCTCCCGCACGGGCACAGCCCGGAGGGAGGCGGGGGAGGGCGGTGACCGGGTTGGTGACGGCGCCGGGCGGCCCGGACATCCCCGGGGTGCCGGGTGTGCGATTCAGGTGCCGAGTGTGCACTCGACGCCGCCACGGTGCCCCGTCCACGGTCCGCTTCGGACGGCTCCCGGACGCCTGGTGCGCACCGTTATGCGGACAGGATCCCCAACAGTGCCGCGCCGAACTCCTCGGGGCGTTCCAGGTGCACCGAATGCCCCGCTCCGGGAACGGCGACCTCGCGTACCGAGCCGCCGGCCGCCGCGTACCGGTCCAGGACATGACGGGTCTGCGCCACCATCGGCTGGGCGGGGGTCCCGTCCCAGCCCGGCACCGCGCCGATCGCGCCCAGGTGTGCCAGGTCGAACATCGAGGTGTCGGAGACGATGACGTCGTCCTCGCCGCGTATCCACAACACCGGTGGCTTGGGGTCGATCAGGTGCAGGTCGCCGATGCGGAAGTACGTCGGTGCAAGGCAGTTGAGCACTCCTCGGGTACCTGGTGCGGTTCCCGGCCAGGCGGAGGACGGAGCGCTGTCGCCCGGGTAGTGGTCGTCACCGGTCCGTGTGGTGAGCATCGACTCGACGTACTCGTCCTCGTGCTCGGGTCGCATCGGCGGCTTGACGTAGCAGGTCGCCAGGACGGAGCGCGGCGAGAGCGGCGAGTCCTCGCCGCGGTCGCCCTTGGCGAGCAGCTGGACGAACCCGGGGTTGGCCGTGCCGCCGCCCGAGCCGGCCCCGTCGGGGGAGTTGAGGGTGCCCTCCGGCCCGCCCGTACCGCCGAAGCCGTACGGGGAGACGGGGCTGACCAGGGTCAGTGAGCGCACCGCGGCCGGGTGGTCCCGCAGGTACTGCATGACCACCCCTCCGCCCATGGACCAGCCCACCAGGTGCGCCCGGTCGACTCCGAGGGCGGTGAGCAGCGCGGCGAGATCGTCGGTGTGGTCGAGCAGTCCGCGTGTCGCGTCGATGGGCAGCGGGTCCGTGCCGCCGAAGCCGCGCAGGTCCACGGCGATGGGGCGGTAGCGCTGGGGGAGGGCGAGCAGGGCGGTGCGCCAGAAGACGGAGGAGGAGACGTTGCCGTGGACGAAGACGACCGGTTCGCCCTCGTCCCGGACATCGAGGATCTGGACGGTCAGCCGGCCGGTGGAGACGCGTCGGGTGCGGAGTGAGGCCATGTCAGGTCCTTCAGGAGAGCCAGGTGGCGACCTGGGAGGTGGCCGCGCTGTGCCAGCCCAGTTCGAGGTGGTTGGCGGTCGCGATGGTGGCTTTGCCGCCGACCGTGGGGATGCCGGTGGTGTCGAGCGCACTGGAGACGAAGACGACGCCGTCGCTGGGGCCGCGGTTCTCGTTGAAGATGCCGACCACGTCGGGGGAGCCGCCGGCCAGCAGATAGGTGGTGACGGAGGCGGGTACTCCGGCGCTGTGCAGCGGTGCGATCAGCGATCCGGCGTCGATGGCGGCCTGGATGCCGCTGCCCGCGGTGTAGAAGCCCTGGCCGCCGTAGTAGGTCGTGTACCAGTCCTGTGCGGCGCCGTCGACTCCGTACGTGCCGTCCCAGCGTGCCAGCATCTGGCGCTGGCCGGGATAGTTGTCGTATCCGCCGGAGGGCGTCATCGAGAACTCGGGGTGCGCGGTGTACTGGCCGTAGCAGGTCATGCGGGAGTGCGGGGAGGGGGCGTTGATCTTTCCACCGCACTCGGGCCAGATGGAGAAGTCGTGGGCCCAGCCGTGGGCGTAAGGGTAGTCGTAGCCGCCGTTCGGACCGCCGAGCGTGATCAGCTTCCGTACGTCGTCGGCGTATGCCCGCCCCCAGCTCGGCTTCACGGACGACACATACGCGCGGGTCGACATCTCTCCCTTGCTCCAGCCGACCAGGTCGACCTTGCTCACGCCCAGCTTCGCCTTGATGACGGCGATGGCGTCGCCGACGATCTGCGCCTGCATCAGGTTGTCGCCCTGCTTGTGCGCGAAGCCGACGGCGAAGACGCGGTGGCCGCTCGCGGACAGGGACTGCATCAGCCCGGTGGACGGGCAGGACAGGGTTCCGCAGCCGTATCCGCCCGATTCGCCGGGGTTGGCCCAGGCACGGTCCGCGGTGTCGTTCGCGCCGTGGACGAGGAGGACGGGTGTGGTGCGGGCTCCGGTGTCCCAGCCGGGGGCGGAGTAGAGGAGGAAGCGGTCCGAGGAAGGACGGGAGACACCACCGAAGTAGGTGACTCGCTTGCCGTCCTGGTCGCCGCGGCCGTCCGAGGGATAGCCCTCGGCGCGGAAGCCGCTGGTGGTGTCGAGATAGCGGTCGACACGCTCCCAGCCGTTGGTGACGGTGCCCGCTCCGTAGCTCGCCTCAAGTGTGAGATACGCGGGTTGTCCGGCGGCCGCGGCGCTTGCGCCGGTGGCCGGCAGCCCGGCCACCACTGCCAGGAGCAGGGCGGGCAGCAGCCGCCACCGGCGCCCAGCACTCCGTCTGTACCGCATGTTCCTGCCTCCTTGGCCACGATGCCGATGCGACGCACACGCTAGGGAAGGGGCGACCGGGGAGGGGATGTGTGGGGGCCACACAAGCGGGGCGGTCCGTATGGGGTCAGGTGCCGGACGAGGCGATCTCCGGAAATGGACAGCAGGGTCCATGAACGGGGTGACAGGGCACGTGGGGTGATCAGCCGATCCTCGAAGTCCCCGGGGTGGGCGGACCACGACGGTCCCGGCCGGGACCGTCAGGCTGAACAACGCCGGACACCACCTACTCGAAGACCCGGGACCGACGCGGATGCATGACACCATTGCCGACTTCATCACCAAATGCGCCACCTGACCCCAAAGGCCTCACGGAACGGCAGATGAGATGAAAGAGGAAGAATTCATGACCGAGCAGGACGACCGATTCGATGTCGTCGTACTCGGCGCCGGTCCCGGCGGCTACGTCGCAGCCATTCGCGCCGCCCAGCTGGGCCGGAGCGTCGCCGTCGTCGAGGAGAAATACTGGGGCGGCGTCTGCCTGAACGTGGGCTGCATCCCCACCAAAGCCCTGCTGCGCAACGCGGAACTCGCCCATATCTTCACCCGGGAGGCTGCGGCCTTCGGCATCAAGGTCGACGGCGAGGTCTCCTTCGACTACGGCGATGCATTCCGCCGCAGCCGCAAGGTCGCCGACGGCCGGGTGAAGGGCGTCCACTACCTGATGAAGAAGAACGAGATCACCGAACTGGACGGCCGCGGCACTTTCCTCGATCCCCATTCCCTCCAGGTCACCGGCTACGACGGCAATACCCGGACCATCGGCTTCGAGCACTGCATCATCGCCACCGGCGCCACCCCCAAGCTGCTGCCCGGTACGAAACGCAGCGCGCGCGTGGTGACGTACGAGGAACAGATCCTCGCCGACGACCTCCCGCAGTCGATCATCATCGCGGGCGCCGGAGCCATCGGCATCGAGTTCGCCTACGTGCTGCACAACTACGGCGTAGAGGTCACAGTCGTCGAGTTCCTCGATCGCATGGCACCCCTTGAGGACGCCGAGGTCTCGGCCGAACTGGCCCGCCAGTACCGCAAGCTGGGCATCGAAGTCCTCACCTCCACCCGGGTCGACGCCATCGACGAGTCCGGCCCCCGGGTCCGGGTCACCGTCACGGGCAAGGACGGTGCACCACAGATCCTCGAAACCGACAAGGTCCTCCAGGCCATCGGCTTCGCCCCCAACATCACCGGCTACGGCCTGGAGAGCACGGGCGTGGCGCTCACCGGGCGCGGCGCGATCGACATCGACAGCCGCTGCCGCACTTCCGTCCCGCACCTCTACGCCATCGGCGACGTCACCGCCAAGCTGATGCTCGCGCACGCTGCCGAGGCCATGGGCGTCGTCGCCGCCGAGACGATCGCCGCCGCCGAGACCATGGAACTCGACTATGCGATGATCCCCCGGGCCACCTACTGCCGGCCCCAGATCGCCAGCTTCGGCTACACCGAGGCCCAGGCCCGCGACCTCGGCCACGACGTCAAGGTCGCCAAGTTCCCGTTCACCGCGAACGGCAAGTCCCACGGCCTCGGCGACACCACGGGCTTCGTCAAACTCATCAGCGATGCCACGCACGGCGAGCTCATCGGCGGCCACCTGATCGGTCCGGACGTCACCGAACTGCTGCCGGAGCTGACCCTGGCCCAACAATGGGATCTCACCGTGCACGAAGTCGCCCGCAACGTGCACGCCCACCCGACCCTGGGCGAGGCCGTCAAGGAAGCCGTCCACGGCCTGGCCGGGCACATGATCAACATGTGAGCCGCCGGAACAGGCGGAGATCCCCGGAAACAGCCCGCAGCCGAGAAGCCCGCCGCTACTCGCGCCGGGGCGCGGTGCCGACCGCCGGCGCCGCCTGAACTCACTGCCAGTAGTTCCTCGGCCTCGGCGTTGCCACCACCTCGTTGGGCCACGCCTGGCGGACCCGGTCGAGCTGCTCACGAAGCTCGCTGTCCCAGCCGTCCCCCGGATCCAGGACGACGCGTACCGAGACACCCGACTCGCCACTGTCGTCCACGGTGACGATGGGACGGGGCACCGAGAAGTGCCTGTCGATCTCGATCCGGATCTCGGTGTCGCCCCTGGCGGTCCAGCGGATGTCCCGCCCGTCGCACAGCTCGTCCAATGCCGTTGCCCAGTCGTCCATGGCTTCGGGCGACAAGCACAGCCCGAGACGCCCGTCGGCAAAGGCGCTGATGATGACGAGCTCGGCATCAAGGTAGTCGTTGTACGGCGTGTCCCCGGGCCTGTTCCGCCCCAGCACGCGCAGCCGGACACTGCTGGCCGGGTCGATCAGGCGGATCAGCTCCACACCGTCGCCCTCGTCCACGCACCCTCCCGGAACCCGTGTCGCCTCCGATCATCATGCACGAGTCGCGGACTGCCCCGGTGTGTGTTCCGTACGTGCTTGAAGGTTCGCTGTCACAGCGCCGATGGTCGCGGCATGCATGATGTGAACCTTTCGGACGGGGTTGTAGCCCTGTCTCCTCTGCGCCTGGACGATGTCGACGCGCACCTGGCGGGCGACGACGAGCTCCTGGTCCGGTGGCGCAGCGGCGAACCGGCGACCCGGGCCGGCACCGAGGCGTACTTCAGCCACTGCATCGAGCAATGGGCCGCATGCGGACCGTTGCGTGCGTTCGGGATCCGTATCCGGTTAGCCTTGGCCGGGTACATCGACCTGACATCCGATGTGGCGGGCTTGGCTCCCGGGCAAGTCAACATCTCCTACGCGCTCTACCCGGCCTGGCGAGGTCAGGGACTGGTGACCCGTGCTGTCCGCCTGATCTGCCAGTACGCCACAGCCGAAGGAGCGACTCAAGGAGTGATCCGGGTCGATCCGGAGAACTCCCTGCCGGCAGCGGTCGCGCGACGGTCGGGTTTCACCTATGACAAACAGCTACTGGAGGCGGATGGCAACCGAACCGACCGGTACCTCCTCAGCCTGCCTGACGAGGTCGGGCCACCGATCACATGATTGCCTCGCATGCCCGGGCCACAGCAGATGCGGCGGGGCGCCATCGACCGGGACATCTGGCTCGACTCCACAGTCGTCCGCTCCGTCGGCACGCCGCCGGTGCCCGCGCCGAGGGAGATGCCGGCCGTGCGGCCGGCCTCACGCACCCTGCCCCGTCCGCCCGGCCACGAGACCTCTAACATCATGTGGCGTTTCGTCGTCGGACGCCGATGCCCGCCTGCCGGTGTCCGCCGCCGGGCGCCCACGACGTCCGCCGCACATCGACGGAGTCGGGTATCGAGCAACCGAGGAGAGGAACGTTCATGCGCGCTCGGAGCATCGGCACGGCCGCCGCAACGGCATTGGCACTGGTGGCTGCCCGCGACCTCGTCCAGAAGAAGCACGCGCTGCTCAGAAACTTCCCCGTGATCGGGCACGCCCGGTACCTGCTGGAGACGATCGGGCCGGAACTGCGCCAGTACGTCGTGACGTCCAACGAGGAAGAGCGCCCGTTCAGCCGTGACCAGCGCACCTGGATCTACGCGTCGGCGAAGGAGGAGAACAACTACTTCGGGTTCGGGACCGACGTGGACGTCGAGCACGTGCAAGGGCACGCGTACGTGAAGCAGCGGACGTTCGCAGGCACGCTGCCCGATCTGCGCGACCCGCAGGCCCCGCTGCCCTCGGCCAAGGTGCTGGGCGGCCCGCGCGGGCGCGCCAAGGCGTTCCGGCCGGCGAGCGTCGTGAACATCTCGGCGATGAGCTTCGGATCGCTGTCCGGTGCGGCCGTCACGGCGCTCAACAAGGGCGCGGCGCTGGCCGGCGCGATGCAGAACACGGGCGAGGGCGGCCTCTCGCAGTACCACCGCAACGGCGGCGACCTCGTCCTCCAGATCGGTACGTCGTACTTCGGCTGCCGCAACGAGGACGGCACCTTCAACCTCGACAAGCTCAAGGAAGTGGTCGCGAGCGCCCCGGTCAAGGCGATAGAGATCAAGCTCTCCCAGGGCGCCAAGCCGGGGCTCGGCGGGATGCTGCCGGGCGCGAAGGTGACCCCCGAGATCGCCGGGATCCGTGGCATCCCGGCAGGCAAGGACTGTGCCTCCCCGTCTCGGCACACCGCGTTCCACGACGTCGACTCGATGCTCGACTTCGTGGAACTGCTCGCGACCGAGACCGGTCTGCCGGTCGGGATCAAGAGCGCTGTGGGGGAGATGAGCTTCTGGCAGGAGCTTGCCATGCTGATGTCCCGTGGTGATCGCGGGGTCGACTTCGTGACCATCGACGGAGGCGAGGGCGGCACCGGTGCGGCTCCCCTGATCTTCACCGACTCGGTGTCGCTGCCGTTCCGGATGGGCTTTTCCCGCGTCTACAGCACATTCGCCGAGCGGGGTCTGACCGACGACCTCACCTTCATCGGCTCCGGCAAGCTCGGCCTGCCCGAGAACGCCGCCGTCGCCTTCGCCCTGGGTGTCGACATGATCAACGTCGCCCGCGAGGCAATGCTGTCCATCGGCTGCATCCAGGCGCAGAAATGCCACACCGACAAGTGCCCCACCGGCATCGCCACCCAGAACCCGTGGCTGGTGCGCGGCGTCGACGCGCCCTCGAAGGCCACCCGGGCCGCTGTCTATCTGCGCACCCTGCGCAAGGAGTTGCTGAAGGTCTCGGGAGCTGTCGGTGTCGCCCACCCGGCACTCATCACCACCACCGACATCGAGATCATGAACGGCGACTACGACGCCCGCACCCTGGCGAGCGTCTACGGCTACAAGGACGGCTGGGGCGAACTCGGCCCGGAGCTGGCCCAGGAGATCACCGCGCTGCTCACCGCAGAACCGGCCGCTTTCCAGAGGCCTGTCGACTGACGTGTGACGAGTCGCCGGACCTGTGCGGCCGGCCGGTACAGGCCGGCCGCCCCGACGCCGACTCCACCACGACGAACGGTCCCCGGAAGAGACGCGGGGCGGGTCAGTCGATCGGGTCCGGACCGGCAGCGAGCGGGGGGAGGCCGTGGGCGGCCAGGACGCGGTCGGCGAAGCCCGGCTCGGAGAGGGGGACTCCATGGGCGGCGAGGAGGGTGAGCAGGTCCGCGAGTCGGCGCGGTTCGGTGCCCCGCAGTTGATGGCCGGGGGCGAGACCGAGGACGCCGACGAGCGGTCCGCGGCCGGTGGTGGGGGTCGTGGTCAGGCGCAGCCGCATCGTGAGGCGGGCTGCGTCCGAATCCGGGTCCTCGCCGAAGGCCATGTCCAGGCCCGCGATGTCGTGCCAGCGGTAGCGCCGGCGCAGCAGTGCCCTGGAGAGGGTGAGGCCCTCGCTGTCGGCGCGCACCCAGAAGCTGAGGGGCGCGGGCAGAGCGACGACGAGGACGACCGCGGCGGCGATCAGCAGGCTGGGGCCGACGCCCAGCCGATTCACCGCGCCGCCCGCGCCGAGCGCGACCGCTGACAGGAGGCCCAGAAGGCATCCGGGGCCTACGCCCGAGAAGCGCCACAGGAAGCCCAGGCGCACGGTCCGGAACCGGTTCGTCGTGTCCACAGGCTCAACCCTGGGGCCTTGATGTCACCATTCCGCCACGCTTCCAGCGCCCTTGTGCCACAGATCCACAGCGGCCACACGCTGTTCGCGGGCCCGGTGCGCGGCGCTGGAGTCGCGCGGGGCGGCCCTCGCCACCGTCAGCAGCTCATCCCGCGGTCTTCGGGACCGGTGGACCGCCGGGCTCAGTTCCGCGCCTCGCGGAACCGCTTCACCACCTCACGCGCGCTGACCGCGAGGACCCCCACCGCCGCCACGGTGTAGAGGGACTGCGGGGCCTGCCAGCCTCCGTTGGCGTCGGAGAGGAAGGCCGGGTTGAACAGGTCCTGCCGGTGCAGGACCCACGCGAGCGGCAGTGCGAAGGCCGCCTCGGCGGCGATGCTCCAGGTTGCCGACGTCCGCGTCCACACCCGCACCGCCCGGATCGCGTCGAGTGTCACGAGGCCGGCGAGCCCGGCCAGGATCGGCCAGATCCACCCCGACCACAGGCCCGGGTCGAGGACGTCGAGGCGTGTGCCGCCGTCGGTGCGGTACGGCTGCGCGGTGTGCTGCCAGACGATCAGGGCGATCAGCAACGCGTGCCAGGCCACCCGGACGTAGGCTGCCGCGCTGCGCTCCTTCGGCGCGCCGCGGTCGGGCAGGTCGTCGGGGGTCCAGGTCCCGCCGGCCGCGCCGGGCCGCTTGCCGGACCGCTCGATCAGGGCGAACACCACGGTGAGCCAGGCGATCATCTGGGCGCCGACGGTGAGCACAGCCCCGACGGCCCCGCCGATCACCTCGCCGACCCCTTTTCCGTCCAGGATGTCGAGTGCCGCGCTCAGGGCGGTGACCACCGGCAGCACGGTGGACAGCAGGACCGTGAGGAGCCGTACGTACGTCGGGTAGAGGCCGGGCCCGATCAGTGCGAGCGGCCGGTCCGCGTACCGGGCGGCGAGCCGGATCGGGTCGCCCATCTCGGTGAGCACCTCGCGCTCGGAGGTCTCCGGGGCGGCCGGGCCGCGGGCCTCGACGGTGTCGGCGATGGTGGCGCGCAGTTCGTCGGCCACGTCGCCGCGCTGGTCGGGCGGGATGCGCCGGACGACCTCCACCACGTAGCGGTCGGTCAGCGTGCCGGTGCCGGACGCATGCAACTTGCTCAACGGTCCCCCTTGGTCAGTCGCGATATGGAGGCGCCGAGTTCCTGCCATTCGCGCAGCAGTCCGGTGCGGACCAGGGCGCCCTCGGGGCTGACCCGGTAGAACTTGCGCGGTCTGGACTCGTCGGTGTTCCACTCGCTGCTGAGCAACCCCTGTTTCTCCAGGCGGCGCAGCAGCGGATAGAGGGTGTTGCCGTCGACGGCGATCCCGGCGTCGCCGAGCGTCTCCAGGAGTGCGTAGCCGTACTGCGGCTCCTCCAGGAGCGCCAGACAGGCCAGGACGACCGTGCCGCGGCGTAGCTCCTGGGCCTGGCTGAGGATCAGTTCATCGGTGCCCACGTACGGCACAATACTGTGTGCCACACACTATTGTCACGCAATGGCCTCGGGGGAGTGCTGGAGACGGAGTGATCCAGCAGCAACCGCGCCGGACTGTGCGTCAAGCCCGGCCTGCTCCGGGGGACTTCTTACCCGATACCGCGACGCGGCGTGAGGCACGGGCGGCCACCCGTGAAACGGCTGGGGCCGGCAGACCGAGGATTCTCGGGGGACAACCCCACCCGGTTTCGGGGATTTCCCGGAGTGTGCCGAGGTGTCCCGCCGCCCTAGCGTGCGGGCATGTCAACTTCCCGATACATCAGGGCCTTCGCGGCGTGCGCGGCGGTGCTCGCCGTCACCGCGACGACTACTGCCACCGCCGCCACCGCCCCGGACCCGCTGGCCCGCTTCCACAGCCAGCACGTCGACTGGCACGCCTGCGCCCTCGGCGCCGACGACGAGCTCGGCCATTCGCTGGACGCCGCCGGAGCCGACTGCGCCGACATCACCGTGCCGCTCGACTACGCCGAACCCGGCGGTCGCACCATCACCGTGGCCATATCCCGACTGAAGGCCACCGACACCGCCCACCGCGTCGGCCCGCTGCTGCTCAACGACGGGGGACCGGCCGGTCCCAGTCTCCACATGCCACTGACCAAGTCGGAGGTGATGGGAGAGGTCGCCGACCGCTACGACCTGATCGGCATGGACCCCCGTTTCGTCGGCCGGAGCACCCCGCTGGACTGCGGCTGGGACCTCGGATCCGCCCTCGTCCGCTCCGCGGGTGCCGACCGGGCGGCATACCGCCAGGAGGTCGCCGTCGCGCGCGAGCTGGCCGGGCGGTGCGAACGCGCCCACGGTGACGTGCTGCCGTACGTCACCACCCGCAACACCGCCCGCGACATGGACGTCATCCGCGCCGCCCTCGGCGAGAACGCCCTCTCCTACCTCGGCTACTCCTACGGCAGTTACCTCGGCGAGGTCTACACCCAGCTCTTCCCCGGCCGCACCGACCGCATGGTCCTCGACGGAGTCAACTCCCCGGCGTACTACAGCCAGAACCTGCTCCACGGCGCCGAGGCGGCCAACGAGGCAGCCCTGCGCGCGTGGGCGTCGTGGGCCGCGGCGCGGCACGGTACCTACGGGCTGGGCACCACACGCGGCGAGGTCCTGGCAACGGTGGAACGCATCCTCGACGCAGCTGCGCGGGAGCCGCTGCGGATCGGCGAGACGTACCTGGTGGACGATCACGTGCTCCCCTCCGTCTTCATCGGCGGCCTCGGCAGCGACCTCGACGAGCGGCGCGCCGACCTGGCCGGGACCGTACGCATCCTGGCGCGTGCTGCGGACCGGGAGCCGGTCGAGCCGTCCGCAGCACTCGCCGGTCAGCTGGAGTTCCTGCTGACCGGAACGGGCTCGGCCTCCTCCAGCCAGATGACCGCGATCATCTGCGGCGACGTGGCCGAGTGGCGCGGCGTCGACAGCTACTGGCGCGCGGTCGAGGAGTCCCGCGAGCGGTCCCCCCTCGCCGGGCCGCTGGCCAACAACATCACCCCCTGCGAGTTCTGGGACCGCCCCGTCGAGGCGCCGACCGTGCTCGACAACGACGTCCCGGCCCTGCTCGTCAACGCCACCGGTGACCCCCGCACCCTCTACGCCGGCGCCAAGGCCATGCGTGAGCAGTGGCCGGGCTCCCGGCTGCTCACCGTGAAGGGTGCCCGCCAGCACGGCCTGTACGGCGAGTACGGCAACTCCTGCGTCGACGAGCGCGTCAACGCCTACCTGCGCACGGGGCGGCTCCCCGCGCACGACCCGACCTGCGAGGCGTAGTGGCGAGGCCCAAGGCCACCACCGAGGACTGCTTGTCGCTTCGCCGTAGCTTCGGGTGCAGCGTCCGTGAACCCCGCGAGTGCACGGAAACTGAAGGTTCATCATGGTGAACCCGCGGATCCGCCGACCCGACTCCGGGTGGTGGTTCCGTGCTTCCCCACCGCTTTCCCCGCCCCGGCGCCGGGGCGAGGCGGGGAAGGATCAGAGGCCTGATTCGTCTTCCCGTGTGTCGAAGGCCTCGCGTGCGCGTGCGATGGCGTGCATGTTCTCCGAGGCCCACGCCAGCAGCGCGTCGACCGGAGACCGAAGGGTCTTGCCGAGTGGTGTGATCCGGTAGCTGACCGCCACCGGGCGGGTGGAGACGACCTCGCGCTCGATCACGCCGTTCCGTTCGAGTCGTCGAAGCGTCGCGGTCAGCGACTTCTGCGTGACCTGGGGGATGGCCCGGCGCAGTTCGTTGAAGCGGCACGGGCGTTCGCAGAGCTCATCGAGGACGCTGAGCGACCACTTGTCGAGGATCTGGTCGAGCAGTTCGCGGTGCGGGCGGTCGATGCGGAGTCCATCGTCGGTATCCATGACGAAACCTGGTCTCGTTGAAGTGTCTTTCTTCTACTAGGTAGCTTATGGATACCTGGTTCGAAGGGGGAAGCAACCATGACAGTTCAGCACTTCACGCCGGAGGGCATGCTGCAGCCGGTCCCGTACCACCACGTGGCCATGGGCACCGGGACGAAGCATGTTCACGTCAGTGGGCAGGTCGCACGCCGGGCCGACGGGACGCCGGTCGCGCCCGGCGATCTGGCCGGGCAGGTCGCCCAGGCGCTGCGCAACACCTCCGTCGGGCTGGCGGGCGCGGGCGCGTCGTTCGCGGACGTGCTGCGCCTGACGTTCTACGTGACCCGGTGGAGCCCGGAGAAGACCGTCGACTTCATGGCAGGTGTGGAGGCTGTCGCCGATGAGATCGGGCTCCGGCTTCCCATGCCGCCGGCCTCCCTCATCGGCGTCGAGTACCTCTTCGAGCCGGATGTGCTCGTCGAGGTCGAAGCAACCGCGTTGCTCGGCTGATTCCCGGGGCGGATGCCTTTTCGGGGTGTGCTCGATCCGCCCGGCGATGCCGAGGACGGGGAAGAACAGGGTGCCCGCCCCCTCGGGGCCGTAGATGACGGTGAGCGGGCCGGTGAGGGTTCACATGCGACAGGCGCTCCCGGCGGGCGCGTCACAGCTCTGACAGTCGTGACGCTCTGCCGTTGTCCGGATCGCCGTCGCCGCCTGGAGTGGCCACATCATCCGGAGTCAGGGAATGGATGCGCGGTATCGGCGAAGCCAGTAGCCAGAGCAATGACAGCGTTCCACCAGCGGCGCCGATGAGCAGTGTTTCCCGTAGGCCGAAAGCGGTGGCGACCAGGCCGCCGACAACGGCCCCGATGGGACGTATGCCGTAGTTGATGGTGCTGAAGGCGCCCGCCACGCGGCTGCGCATGCCGTCGGGGATCACGCTGGTCTGGAGGGAGTTGAGGTTGACGTCGAAGAGCATGACGCCAACCCCGGAGAGGAACTCCGCCGCGGCCAGCGCTCCCGCGCGGGCCCAGAGCGGGCCTCCCGCGCCGGCTGCGATGGCGATGGGCGCCGGAAACAGCACGGCTCCCACAACGATGCTGCGCCCCACACCGATACGTCGCGAGATCCGCGGGGCGAGGACGGCACCGAGGAAGGCGCCGGTCGAACCGGCACCCAGAGCCAGTCCGATGACTCCCGCGGACAGTTCCAGGACGCGGCTGGCGAACAGGACCATCAGCCCGCCGCCTGCGACAAAGGTGAAGAAGTTGATCGTCATCGCGCAGCAGAGCCCGGCACGCAGCACCGGGTGCCGGGCGACGAAGGCCATCCCCTCCCGGGCACGTCGAAGCAGTGGAGGAACCGCTGCTTCTTGAGGTCGGGGGCACGGCCGCGAGGACGGCCGGGAGCTCCGGCGCGGTGGGGAGCCTCGGT